>CAIQPA010000026.1 GCA_903873545.1 uncultured delta proteobacterium | reverse complement strand
GTGGGCCCCGCAAGTGTCACGATCACGGATGCCGAGGGCACCCGCGAACTGGCTCCGACGGAGTGGTCCTACGATGCCGCGCGGCGTCAGCTGCAGGTACGGCTGACGGCCGATGCAACGCTCGAGGTTCGCTAGCTACGGAGCGCTGCGAGCGGCGAGATGCGCGAGGCGCGGACGGCGGGCAGGAAGCCGCCGAGCAGGCCCATACCGACGGAGAAGAGGCCGGCGGTGACAAAGGCCTGCGTCGAGGGTGCGAGCGCGAAGACCAGCTCCGACCAGGTGGCCGGGTTCATCATGGAGATCTTGGTCGTGCTGAGCGCGAGCGCCGCGAGCAGGCCGATGGCGCCGCCGGTGACGGTCATGACGAGCGCCTCCATGAGGAAGCCCATGAGGATGGCGTAGCGAGAGAAGCCGAGTGCGCGCAGCGTGCCGATCTCGCGGGTGCGGTGGGCGACGGCTGCATGCATCGTGATGGTCGCGCCGATGATGGCACCGAGCGAGAAGAAGAGCGAGACGATGAAGCCCATGATGGTGAGGAACTTGGAGAGTCCCTCCGACTGGGCGGCGAGGAAGTCTGGCTCGCTCTTGACCTTGAGGCCAAGCCGCTTGTCGGACTCGATGACGGCGCGGAAGGCGTCGATGCCGCCAGCCGAGGCGAGGCGGGCGCGGACGACCGAGACGCCGCTCTGCCGGCCGAAGGCTGCGCGGACCGTGACCACGTCGGCCCAGATCTCGGACTCTGCACCCGAGCCGCCATCTTCGAAGACGCCGACGATGCGGAGTGGCCGGTTTTTGCGCACGGAGATCTGGTCGCCGAGCGTGAGGCCCTTGAAGCGGCCGAGGATGCCGCGGCCCACCATGGCCTCGTCGGTGCCGGGCTTGGGGAGAGCGCCTTCGACCACCTTGAGGTTGGGGCGGAGTTTGAGCGACTGGTCGCTGTAGCCGCGCATGTTGACGTTGGAGAAGCCCATGGCACCGAGCTTGTCGAGCGCCACGACGACGACGATTTCGCCACCGCCGATGGGCTTGCCGTTCTCCTGCGCGAGGCCTGGCTGCGAGAGCACGAGCCCGACGGCAGCCTCGTCTACACCGCTCTCAAGCTCGCCCGTGGCGCCGGCCCGCATGATGATGGCGACATCGTCCTGGCCGCCGACAGCGACCGACTTCTTGACGCCTGCTGCGAGCATGAGCGCAGCGGCGAGGACGGCGGTGACGAGGGCCACGCCAAGCACCGTGATGATGGCGGTGACCCGGCGGACCCAGATGCTGCGAAGGTTGTACTGGTAGGGAATCATGATGCTCCTAGGCCACGCGACGGAGGTTTTCGACGACGTTCAGGCGCGCAACCGTGAGCGCGGGAACGATGCCGGCGAGGAGGCCGATGACGGTCGCTGCTGCGACTGCCTCTGCGTAGGTCCAGAACTTCACCCGGAAGACGGGGAAGAAGTTGGCGAGATTGTATTCGAGGAAGTCGCCGAGGGCGACGTCGACGATGAGGTAGGAGAGGATGACGCCGGGGATTGCGCCGGCGAGGGCGATGAGCGTGCTCTCGGTGAGGATGAGCGAGGCGAGCGTCTTGGCATGGAAGCCGATGGCCTTCATGCTCGCATACTCGTTGGTCCGCTCCCGAACGCTCATGCTGATGGCGTTGGCGAGGATGAGGCCAAGGATGGCGAGGATGATGTAGGAGAGGTAGCTCATGATGGCGAGGACCGAGGAGACCATGCCCATGAAGCCCTGGAAGAAGGTGGCCTCATCTTGGGTGAGCGTCTGGGTGTCGGCATCGTCGAACCGATTGTCGATGGCTGCGGTGACCTCGGCTGCGCGGGCAGCATCGACGGAGCGGCTGGCAATCCAGCCGACCCGGTCTTTGGCCTCGGCACGGACGCCGTCGTTCATGTAGTCCCAGCGAAAGTAGAAGGTCAGCCGGTCCACCGCCTTGGAGGTGGTGGAGTAGAGGCCGACAATCTTGAAGGACCAGGGCTCTCCGTTCTCGCGCGCTCCGAAGATGGGGCTCTCGAGGGTGATGTTGTCGCCCACCTTCCAGTTAAACTTGGCAGCGAGCAGGTCGCCGACAACGGCGCCGTTTCGGGTCTCGTTGAAGGCCTTGAGCTGATCGTCGGGAATCCTGATCTCGTCGTACACCGTCAGGAAGGTCGTGTGGTCTGCGGCGATGGTGGCGAAGAAGTCGTTCTCGTGCGCCGGGTCCTTTCCTCCGAACCAGTTGAGGAAGGTAGAGGCACGGATGAGCGGCTTTCCGTCTGCCCCCTTGAGGTCACGGACATCGTCGGCGTAATTTTTTGGCAGGTCCATCACGAAGGTGACTTTGTGACGGGTGACGAGCCGGTCTTTGAGGGTGTAGTTCTTGGCCTCATCCCACGACATGACGGCGGTGCGGAGCGTCACGAAGGTGAGCAGCGCGACCGCTACGCCTGCGATGGTGAGCGCGAGGCGGACCGGGTTACGGTAGATGTTGCGAACAGCGAGTCCGGGGAGGTTCATGCCAACACTCCCTTGTTGAGACGGCGAATGACGGTGGCCCGCTCAGCAGCCTCGGGGTCGTGGGTGACCATGATGATGGTCTTGCCGAGCTCGCGGTTGAGCTGTTCGAAGAGCTTGAGGATCTCGTCGGCGCTGTTGCGGTCGAGGTCGCCCGTGGGCTCGTCGCCGATGATGACCTTGGGGTCGTTGACGATGGCGCGGGCGATGGCGACGCGCTGCTCCTGGCCGCCCGAGAGCATGCGGGGGTAGTGGCCCATACGGTCCGAGAGGCCGACGATGTCGAGCGCGATCTGGGCCCGCTTCTTGCGCTCGGCCGAGGTCATCTTGTGGAGCAGCAGCGGCAGCTCGACGTTCTCGAGTGCGGTGAGGACGGGCAGCAGGTTGTAGCTCTGGAAGACGATGCCCACGTTGGCGGCGCGCCAGGCGGTGATCTCCGCGTCGCTCATCTTGTCGAGCCGGGCGCCGGCGACGGTGATCTCGCCGCTGGTAGGCTTGTCGAGGCCGGCGATGAGGTTGAGCAGGGTGGACTTGCCGGAGCCCGAGGGACCCATGAGCGCCTCGAACGAGCCTTCGGGCACATGGAGGTCGAGCGAGTCGAGCACGCGCAGCGTCTGGCCGCCGCGGGTGAACTCCTTGACGACGCCCTTGATGCTGATGGCGCTGCCGACCGACTTGGACTGTTCTGCACTCATGGGGTCTCCTGTTCCACGGCCGCGCCCTCGGTGAGCGTGGCGGGAGGTGATTGAATCAGACGGGTGCCCGGCGAGACGCCGCCGAGGACTTCGAAGCCGTCGCCGATGGCGGGGCCGGTGGTGATAACCACCTTCTTTGCCTTTCCTTCGACGATCTCAAAGCCGCACTGGCTGCCTCCGCAGGCGACGAGCGCCGAGGCGGGGACGACGGTCTTCGGGGCTGCCTCTTTCTTGGCAGCCTCCTTGAGGAAGCGGATGCGGGTGGCCATGTCGGGCATGAGGCCTGCAACAGGAGGGTCGAGCTTGATGCGGACGATGCCAGTCGCCTTTGCGCGGTCCACCTTGGCCGAGAAGCTGACGATGCGGCCTGCGAGGCGTGCGTCGGGCCGGCTGTCGAGGATGATCTCGGCAGGCATGTTGAGCGAGAGCTGGCTGAGGCGCGACTCCGGCACATCGGCCTCGACGAGCAGGGAGGTGGGGTCGATGATCTCCACGAGCGTTGCACCGGGTGCGGCGACGGTGCCGGGCGCGACAGGGCGCGTAGAGATGATGCCCGTGAAGGGCGCAGCGACGGCAAACTTTCCGAGGCCGGTCTGCAGGGCGGAGACCTCGGCGTCGGAGGCCTTGGCGTCGGCCTTCGCCGAAACGATGCGGGCATCGAGCATGGCCAGTTTGCGCCCCAGGTCGTCGAGGTTTGCGGCGAGCGAGACGCCGGAGGCAACCAGCCCCCTTTCCCGCTCAAGCAGGCCTGCCGTGTCGGCCCGCTCCGCTTCTGCGACCTTCACCCGGCTCTGCGCAGCAGCGCGGCGGGCTTCGGCGGAAGCAACCGCGGCCTCGGCATCCTTGGCGTCGAGTTCGAAGAGACCCGAGCCCTCTGCGACGAGGTCTCCTTCGGCAATGAGCGTCTTCACGACGGTGGCGGCCACCTGTGCGCCAACCTTGGCTGTCACCTGGGGCACGAGGTAGCCCGTTGCCGTGAGCGAGACGAGGCTGTCGGTCGCGGAGTAGATGCTGACCGTGGTGGTCTTCACCTTCAGGACATTCATTTTGGCGCGGAGGGCACCGATGCCGGCAAAGAGCGCGCCGCCGATGACGACCGCTCCGACCACCCAGCCGAGCCAGCCGGGCATCCCGCGCGACGGGGGCGGAGGCGGGGAGCGGTCAATGCGGAGAGCGTCGAGGCGAGAAGAGAGCGATTCAGACATCTGTTACCGTGGGTGCGGGCGACGCTTGATAGATGCGGGGCGCGGCTGCGTGGTGCATGGCCGCAGCGACAATCAGGCGGCGGGCTTGCCGCGCAGGACATACCGCCTGTGCAGCCAGCGGCCGGCCTCCGCGGCGGGAAAAAAGAGCGAGATGCCGACCATGGCCATCCAGGGCGGGTGGGGGATCTCCATCATGGTGAAGAGGGCGCCCGCGAGCATGGAGCCGGCCACGACAAGAGCCGGCCAGCGCTCTCGGCCGCCCGTCAGCAGGCTGGCAAGGAAGGCGCCCGCCATCGTGCCATCGAACCAGGCGACCAGCACCATGATTAAGGCGCCGAGCGGGAGCGACCGCATGTAGGCCTCCATGGCAACCTTGTCGTGCATGTCGAGGCCTGGCGGAGCAGGATAGATGGAGCTGCTGAGCGATTCGACGAGCCCTACGATCAGGGCGGCGACGACGAGCCCCGCGAACGTGGCTCCGATGGAACGAAACATGGGCAAACCTCCCTCAGGCGCGGGCAGGCTAGTCCGCATGGGCCTCCGAAGCAAAACTCTCTCCGCCGCGCGCGTTGACAGCCCCAGAGCCCGAATCTACCTTCGGCGCTTCACTTCACGCACCGCGTCACCGTCTGGCGGCGCCCACCAGCGAGTTCACATGTCCAAGCCCACGCTCCCCGAGCTCTCCTATCCCCTCGATGCCCTCGAGCCCTTCGTTGACGCCCGCACCATGGGCATTCACCACGGCAAGCATCACGCCGCCTACGTGAACAACCTCATTGTTGCGCTCGACAAGCACCCGGCCCTCTACGAGAAGTCGGTCCACGAGCTCGTCGCCAACCTCGAGACGCTCCCGGACGACATCCGCAACGCCGTCCGCAACAACGGCGGCGGCCACCTCAACCACACCCTCTTCTGGGACATCATGGCGCCTGGCGCCGGCGGCGACCCGACCGGCCCCGTCGCTGAGGCCATCACCGGTACCTTCGGCGACTACGGCACCCTCAAGGAGAAGCTCAAGGCCGCCGCGCTCGGCCAGTTCGGCTCCGGCTGGGCCTGGCTCTCGGTCGCGGCCGACGGCAAGCTCATCGTCGAGGCGACCGCCAACCAGGATAGCCCCATCTCCAAGGGTCACTCCCCTGTCATCGGCATCGATGTCTGGGAGCATGCCTACTACCTGCAGTACCAGAACCTCCGCGCCAACTATGTTGATGCCTGGTTCAACACCGTGAGCTGGAGCAAGGTCAACGCGCTCTTCCTCGCCGCGCAGCGCTAGTCACATCCTCACAAGACCGTCGTCTCAGGAGCCCCTTTTGAAGCTACGTACACTTACATTGTTGTCTTTGCTTCTTGCCGCCTGCGGCTCCACCGCCGGCAGCCAGTCTCTCGTTGGCCCAGAAGTCCTCGCCGATGCCGACGGTAGCGGCGGTGATACCGCGTTTGCCGATGTGGGCGGCGACGATGTTGGTGCCGAGCAAGACGCTGGCGCCGACGCGCCCTCCGACAGCGCAGTCTCGCTCGACACCCAGGTGGAGGATGTGGGCGACACGACGGCCGACACGACGGTGGATGATACGACCACAAACGATACGACCGTTGACGACACCACCGTGGCCGACACGACGGCCGACACGACGGCCGATACGACGGTCGATGATACGACCGCGACAGACACAACTGTCGATGACACCACGGTGGCCGACACGACGGTCGACACAACCCCGCCGGTCTGCGAGCCCTCTTCGACCTCCTGCGTCGGCAATGTGCTCATCACCTGCGCCAGCGACGGCTCGGCGCTCGGCCGGACCCGCTGCTCCAGCACGGCGCAGATTTGTGCGACCGATGCAGACGGCCGCTCCGGCTGCATCGACCCGGTCTGTACCCCCGCGGCCGCCTATTGCGTGGATGCCGTCACCCGCGGCGTCTGCGATGCCTCGGGCGCGGGCCCAGCGTCGACTGAGGTCTGCCCGGCCGGTTGCAACGGAACCACCGGGGCCTGCAATCCGCTCCCCGGCGCGGGCTGCACGGTCGAGGACTCCACCCCCATTGTCGTCGGAGCTCTGCTCGAATTCGACCTCTGCGGCGCAGGCGATGATGTCGAGAGCGTGGGCGGAACCAATGACTGCACGGGCGGCTACACAACCGACGACGAGGATGCCATCTTCGAGCTGACCCTCGATGCCCCGGCCACCCTGCTCTTTGACCTTCAGGATGCCGACAGCAGCGCCGCAATCGACACGCTGCTCTACCTTCGGAGCAGCTGCGACGTGGCCGAGAGCGAGCTGGTCTGCGCCGACGACATCCTCTGCGCCAACTCGGACATCACCACCGGTTGCACCGGCGAGGTTCAGCCGCGCCAGTCGCAGTTCGAGGCCACCCTCGCTGCCGGCACCTACTTCATCATCGCCGAGCAGTTCACGCGGGGCACCTTCACCTGCGGTACTGTGCAGCTGAGCGTGACCGAGCTCTAACTGAGTTCGCCTGAGGCGGTGGCTCGTCGCCTCCTCCGCACGAGCAGGGCTGCGCCACCGGCCACCAGCGCCGCGGCCGCAGCAAGCCACCCCGTCCATTGCTTCGGCGCGGCTGGCTGCAATGGCAACTGCCAGCTGTCGCACTGCGCCGCCGTAAGCCGCGCCGCAGGGACGAGCACCTTGCCCGTCTCGGTCGCAAGTTCGAGCAGTTCAAGCCCTTCCGGCAGACAGCTTGCCGGCGTCACGAAGAGCGCCTGCCCTTCGCCCATGAGCCGCTGCGAGACCACGGCGTTGCCACCCGAGACCATCGCGCCCAGAAGGCAGTTGCCGCCCTCGGCTGCGAGCGCGGTGCAGAACGGGGCCCATGCACTGCCTGCCTCAGGTGCGGTTCGCACGCCCGCGCTCTTGAGCTGTGCCACGATGGGATCGGTCTGGTAGGCGCCGGGCTGGCGCTCCGACGCGGGCGTGAGCTTGGCGGGCGGCTCCGTCAGCGTGAAGCTCTCGAGTAGCGCGACGCCGACACCGGCCAGGAGCGGGCCATCGGCAGCCGACAGGCGCGCCTCGCTGCCCGCCGTGAAGAGCAGCCAGACCAGCGTCTCGTTCGGCCCGGCGGTGGGTTGCACCGTCTCCATGAGTTCTGCCATCCCGCGCGTGTCGAAGGGTGCAGGCGCCGCAGTTGCGGGCCGTGCGCCACACTGCGCGGTGAGCCAGGCGAGCGCCTCGGAGGGGCGGTCGGTGGGCTCTAGGCGCGATGCCGGCTTGCCGGTCTCCAGCAGCGTGATGGCATACCGCTCGCCCGGCGTGAAGGTGTGGCGCAGCGCATTGGCGAGGTCGCGCAGCCGGTAGCGCGACGGTGCGAGGTCGGAGGCGGGGCAGACCGCCGCCGCATCGATGACGAGCTCGGTGCGCAGGCCGAGCCCGCTGCGAAGGAGCGGTTCGCCATGCGCATGCTCGGCGAAGCGTGCGGCCGTGCGCGGGTCGGTGAGTGTCACCGGGTCAGGCTCGACCGCCGCGCCGGTATCGGTGCGGTGACGCACAATGAGCCGCGGGCTCACGCCGTCGGGCGGCGCGATGCCGACGAAGCTCGGCCGCGTAGGACCATGCTCGATGCGCCGGGAGTGCGCCTGAGCCGTCCCACCCTGCAGGCTTACGACGAGCCCTGCTGCACCGGCCCAAAGCATCGCCTGTTGCCGCCTCATCGGGCGAAAAACCGCTGGACCGTCCGGCGGGCAGACTCGAGCGCGTCGCGGTCGAGATCGGGGTTGTAGTTGACGGTCAACCGCGGCGTCATCCGCAGCTCTTTGGAGGCGTTTTCGCGGACGCGCCTGTCTTTGTGAATCATGGCGTCGAGGAGCCAGGAAAGGCGTCCATCCGGCCCATGTGCCTTGTGCCACTTCGTCCAGGCGGCAGCGTCGAGATCGCTCGGCAGGAAGGCGATTCGTGTGAGCGCAGCGGCTGCACGGTCGCGCAGGCTGGGGTGTCCCAGGAGTTCGATGAGCGCCGGGATGCAGAGCTCGTCCCGGAGGATCATGAGGGCCGAGATGGCGGCGCTCCGGCTGTGCTCGTCGCCCTCTCTGAGCCGGAGCCGGATGGCCTGGATCTGGGCGTTCATGGGGCGCGAGCCGCGCACCGACTCAACGAACCGCAGTGCGATGCCGCGGGTCTGGTCGTCGCGGTCGAAGATGCGTTCCACAATATCCGAGATAAACTCGTCGGACCCGTCCCGCGCGACAATCAGCGTGGCGTAGTAGCGGGTGTCATCATTGTCGCTCCGCATGAGCGGCAGCAGGAGTGGAGCGTAGATCGCGGGCTGAAGTCCGGCGAGCCAGAGGATGCTCCCGTGCTCCTCCAGCGGGCGTAGCGCCAGCTCTGGAATGCGACGGTCGATCTTGCGGTGGCCTGGGAAGCGCTCGACGACCTCGGTTGCGGCAGCTTTTCCGCGGCCGAGCAGCTCCTGCATCGCAGCGCGGGCGAGGAGTGCGTCGGGGCCCTCGAGGACAGCGAGCAGGGCCGTGGTGGAGCGCTCGCGGGTGCTGCCCGCGAGCAGAGCCTCCACATTCGCCGGCCGCGGCTCTGTCTGGGTGATGGCGAGTTCCAGGTCGAGCTCCACGGGCTCGGCCGCGACGCCTCGGAGCTTGTGGGTGTGCGCATCGTGGTGGCGCGCAGGGGCCTCCGATTCGGGCGTGACGGCGGCGTGGTTCGCCGAGCGAGCAGCGAGCCAAGACTCCGCCGCTGTCCGAATCTCGGCGGTTGCCTTGAAGGGTTCCGGGTGGGTCGCCGAGAGAGCGCTGTTCCCGGCGGCAGCGGTCTCCTCGAGGAGCTCTGCAAGGATGCCGGTAACCCGCTGGAGGGGTGTCGAGGCTTCGAGCGCCTGGGTGACGGAGGGGACCAAAGCGTAGGCGCCGCTTGGCAGCTCGGGGACTTCGTCGGTCCTGCCAGCGCTGGCTCGGAGCGAGATGGCACGGACGCCTGCATCCGAAGAGGCGAGCTGCGCCGCGAGTCGGTCGATCAGCGGCGAAGGCCGCTCCGGACCTGTCTCGGCCAGGCTCTCGTCGATGCTGTCGCTGAGCTGCACTGCGTTGACGAGGGGTGAGAGCGAGGCGGTTACGCGGCCATTTCCCAGCGCCGACAGGGGGGCCGTGGCGGAGCGCTGCGCTGCGGCGTCGGCGACGATGGAAACGGCTTCGGGTTCGTCAGCCGCCCACGGTTGTGGCGGTAGCGCCCGCAGCGCAGCCGGGGCGGCCTGCAGCCTTGGCATGGGTAGCGTAGACAGCGCGGCGAGCTCTCGTACGGCGGTCGCGTTGATGGGGGGCCTTGGCGGCGCGATGGTATCGAGCTCCGCCGGTCTCACGGTCGGGAGGTCGGAGCGGGAACCCTTGCGGATGAGGATGAGCCGCTGCAGCGCCTCGCTCATGCGTGTGAGTGCGCCGAGCACCACAGCCAGCGCGCTGAAATCGTGGCCGGGGTTGAGGTCGCAGATGGCGAGCATGGCCGTACGGTTGGCGATGCGTATCGGAATCGCCAGCAGCTCGTCGGGCGGTGCCACACCCAGCCCATGATAGAGCGGTGCGAGCCCGGCCCGGTGCGGCGGGCCGCGGAAGGGCTCATCGCGCTCGCAAAGCAGCGCCAGCGCGCTACCAACGGCCGGCTTGAGTTCGAGCGACTCGATCGGCCGGGCGGGCGTGTCGAGCCCCTGATACCCGTAGCCCTGCACCTTTCCCTTGCCGACGGCGAGCAGGATGCGTCGCGGGAAGTAGGCGCCGAGGAAGGAGAGTGCGGCGAGCAGAATCTCATCACGGTCTGAGGAGGCGTCGAAGAGTGCGATGACCTCCGCTGTGGTCCAGTTGCGTCCCCCCCAGCGGTCGGCGACTGGCGTGGGCGCGAGCGAGATGCGGAAGGGGTGAGTCGTCACCGCCAGGACCGCAGCCACTTTGGCAGGCAGCGGTGCGCCATGAAGCAGGTGGAGTGCCTGTGCGATCCTGAACTCCGGGGTCACATATTGCCGCACCGATTTGCCGCTCTCTGCCTCGAGCTGTTCGCGCTCCGCCTCGGGCAGTGGCGATGAGACTGCAACGCGCAGGTCACTGGCATCTTCGTGGAAGGGGACCGCCGACAGCTGCCGTGACCGGTGCAGCGGTAGCCGGCCAAGCACGCCCGGCACAACCGCGAAGAGGTCGTCCTGGCCCACAGTCGGGAGCCCGCAGGCCCGGCCGAGATAGCGGGTCAGCTGGGCTTCGGTGAGCCTCCGGGAGATCAACAGTTCGGTGGCGAGATCGCTCTTGAGTGCCTGCCTTGATGCGTCAGCCGCTGCGAGATCCTCTGCGGTGAGGACCCCGTCCGCGAGGAGCATGGAGCGGAGGCGGGTGAGCATGGTGTGCGGTGGGTTGCGGGCGCCGCCCGAGCCGAGCCGGACCCTCGTCTGGGGCTGGTAGCCGACCGGTGGACGCTGACTGCAGGATAGCCTCTCGCAGCGGAGGGGTCAAAGCCCGCAGTCGCCGCGCTGCGATTGCCACTGCGGGCGGGAATCGGTAGGCAGGCGGCGCTGTTAAAGCCTCCCCGTCTGCGCGAAGTGTTTCCATGATTGAGTCAGTCATTGCCAAGGTCATCGGCACCAAGCACGATCGTAGCATGAAGCGCCTTCGGCCCGTCGCCCAGCGCATCAACGAGCTCGAATCGTCGCTGACCAACCTCACCGACGACGAACTCCGAAGCCGCGTTGCCGAGTTCCGCCGCCGCTGCGAAAAGGGTGAGTCAACCAAGAGCATGCTCCCGGAGGCCTTCGCAGTCTGCCGTGAAGGCGGGCGCCGCGCGCTCGGCATGCGCCACTACGACGTGCAGCTTGTCGGAGGCATGGTGCTTTTTGAAGGCTCCATCGCCGAGATGAAGACGGGCGAAGGAAAGACGCTTACCGCCACCCTACCGCTCTTCCTCACCGCGCTCGAAGGCAAGGGCGCCCACCTCGTTACGGTCAACGACTACCTCGCGCGGCGCGATGCTGCCTGGATGGGCAAACTCTACGGGTTCCTCGGGCTCAGCACCGGCGTGGTCTACCCCGACCAGTCGCTCACCGACACCGCGCGCCGCGCCGCCTACGCCTGCGACATCACCTACGTGACGAACAACGAGATCGGCTTCGACTACCTCCGCGACAACATGAAGCGCGACGTCGCCGGCCTCGTCCAGCGCGGCCTCCACTTTGCCATTGTCGACGAGGTTGACTCCATCCTGATTGACGAGGCGCGCACGCCGCTCATCATCTCGGGCGACGCCGGTGAGGCCGCCGAACTCTACCTCCGCCTCAACACGGTCGTGGGCCTGCTCAAGCGCGACCGCGACTACATCGTGGACGAGGAGCACCGCTCCGTCTCGCTCCTCGACGCCGGCGTCGAAGCCATCGAAGAGCAGATGGGGGTCAACAACCTCTACGACGCAGCCAACATCGAGCTCGTTCACCATGTGAACAAGGCGCTGGAGGCCCACACCCTCTACAAGCGCGACGAAAAGTATGTGGTCCAGGACGACAAGGTCGTCATCGTCGACGAGTTCACCGGCCGCCTCATGCATGGCCGCCGCTGGTCCGACGGCCTCCACCAGTCCATCGAGGCCAAGGAGGGCGTCTCCATCAAGAGTGAGTCGGTCACCATGGCGACCATCACCTTCCAGAACTTCTTCCGCATGTACTCCAAGCTCGCCGGCATGACAGGTACCGCGCAGACGGAAGAGGAGGAGCTGAAGAAGACCTACAACCTCGAAGTCATCGCCATCCCGACCAATCGCAAGACCATCCGGACCGACCACGGTGACCTCGTCTATCGGACGGAGCCGGAGAAGTTCAACGCGATCATCGAGCAGATCGAGGCCTGCCACAAGAAGCAGCAGCCCGTGCTCGTCGGTACCGTCTCGGTCGACAAGTCGGAGGTCATCTCCAAGATTCTGACCAAGAACGGCATCGCTCACGAGGTGCTCAACGCCAAGCAGCATGCCCGTGAGGCGACCATCATCGCGCAGGCCGGCCGCAAGGGCGCCGTCACCATCTCGACCAACATGGCCGGTCGCGGCACCGACATCCTCCTTGGCGGCAACCCCGAGCTGATGGCCAAGCTCGAGGTCGGTGACGACACCTCGCCCGAGTTCGAGGCAGCGCACGAGCGGTTCAAGGTCTCCTCCAAGGCGGAGCGCGAAGAGGTACTCAAGGCGGGAGGCCTCTTCATCCTCGGCACCGAGCGGCACGAGTCGCGACGCATCGACAACCAGCTCCGCGGCCGCGCCGGCCGTCAGGGTGATGTGGGCGAGTCTCGCTTCATGATCTCGCTGGAAGATGAGCTGATGAAGCGCTTCGGCGCCGACCGCATCCAGGGCCTCATGGCCCGCCTCGGTATGGAAGAGGGGATGCCCATCGAGTCGGGCATGGTCTCGCGCTCCATCGAAGGGGCGCAGAAGCGGGTGGAAGGGCGTAACTTCGACATGCGCAAGCACCTGCTCGAATACGACGACGTCATGGATATGCAGCGCAAGACCATCTATTCGCTGCGCCGAAAGGTGCTCCACAAGGAGAAGCTCGAGGAGCTGGTCCTCGACGCCCTCGAAGACACCGTCCGCAAGCTGCTCGAGCACTACGCCAACCCCGACGCCCGGCTCGACGAGCGCGACTACTCGGGCCTCGTCCGCGAGCTCAAGGATGTCTTCGGCGTGGAGACCGAGGAGGAGGCCATCCCGCGCGGCCGGCAGGATGCCGAGGCGTTCATCTGGCGCCGCGTGAAGCAGGCCTACAACGCCAAGTGCGAGGCCGCGGCCGATCGCGCAGCCTTCATCAATGAGCGGTTCGCAGACGATCCGGACTACACGCCGATGACCCCCAAGGATGTCTTCCTCGAGTTCGCCCGCGAGCGTTATCTCATCGAGATCGATCGCCGCTGGGTCGATCAGCTCGAAGGGATGCGGTCGCTGCGTGAGTCGGTAGGTCTGCACGGTTACGCGCAGCGCGACCCCAAGCAGATCTACAAGAAGGAGGGCTTCGAGCAGTTCACTGCGCTGGTCGCCGAGACCCAGGTGGAGATCACCCGGGTCATCATGCGCACCGACCTCTCCCTCAGCATCCAGCAGCAGCGTCCGGCGCCCCGTCCCGCCGCTCCAGTGGCAATCACGGCCACCGCGCCGGTTGCACAGGCCCAACCCGCCGCGCCGGTGGAGCTGCCGCCGCCGCCCAAGTTCGTCGCGACGCTCGGCCGCAACGACGTCTGCTGGTGTGGCAGCGGCAAGAAGTACAAGCTCTGCCACATGGCCGAAGACCAGGCCTCGGGCCGGGTTGCAGCGGCCGACGCAGACGACAAGGGCTAGGCCCTCACCGACCGTAACGGCAGGAGCGCGGAGGGGAAGCGGAGACCGGAACGGGTCTCCTGCTCCCCCGCCTTCGCCCTAGTTGAAGACCGCGATGGTCTGGGCGCAGCAGTTGTCGAGCAGGCAGTTATCAACGGGGTCGCAGTTGTTTTCAGCGTTGCAGGCCGGGGTCTCTTCGAGCTGGCTGCAGCCGTTGGCTGCGTCGCATTGCTCGAGTGCGATCCAGGGGCCGTTGCAGGCCGCGTCGCCCGTGATGCCGGCGTCGTCCTTGCAGGAGCTGGCGCAGGCCGCGATGGTCGCGGGGTCGAAGGGGTTGCCGGCGAAGATGCAGCTGGTGAGGCAGGTGCCGTAGGGCTCCAGGTAGGGGCAGCAGGGGCCGGTGCAGACGTCGGGGTTGGCGGCGCAGCTGCCGCCGCCGCCGCCGCCGGTGTCAGCGGTGCCCGTGTCGACCGTGCCGGTGTCGGTCTCAACCGGCGCGGCGCAGTTGGCCGAACCATCGCTGGTGACGACGGTCGCACGGAAGCTGCCCGAGAGGGTGCCGTCGGGCGACTGGGTGGTCACATTGTTCAGCGCCACATTCTCGAAGGAGCCCGAGATGGTGGTACCGGCGGTGTTGGGGCACTGGCCAATGCGGATGGCGCCGCCGCTGCTCTCGCGGATGCCGGTTGCACCCGTGGTGGTGAGCCAGGTGCCCTCGGGCGGTGCGCCGGTGATGGCGACGCTGCCGGGCAGCTCCGTGCCGGTCGTGTCGACCTGGAAGGAGATAATGGTGCCGTCGGCCGAGGCGAGGTTAACGATGAGCGCGCCCTGGAAGACCGAGGCGGTGTACTGGCCCTCGACGGCCGTCTCGGTGCTGCCCGTGAAGCTGCCGGGAGCGGAGCCGCCCGAAACCGTCGCATCGACTTGGTAATCAGGACCGGCGCCGGCGCCCGTGTCGGAGCTGGTGCCCGTGTCGGTGCTTCCGCCGCCACCGCCGCCGCCACCGCCGCCGCCACCGCCGCTCTCGCGGGTGTTGACGGTGACCTCGGTGGTGCAGGCTGCGAAGAGAAGGAGAGCAGAGAGGCTGCTGATTCGCGTCAAAGACATGGACAGTTCCGCAGAGGTAACGGCCGCGCAGGGCGGCGGATCAGGGGATGGTGATCGAGAGGGTGGTCGTGCCTGCATTGCCGTGCAGGTCGGTGACGCTTACCACCGCTTCCCAGACGCCGCTGGTGAGTGTGGAGAGGTCGATGTTGTAGGTGGTGACGGGGCGGCGCGGACCGCCATCCTGACCAACGGTGGTAAGGGTGATGGCGCCAGCCGGAAGCGCCGCAGCGGAGCCTCCCTGCCGAAGCGTGAGGTCGAAGCTGCTCGCGGTCACATCGGTGCCCGCGACGGCCGGAGGCTCGGAGCCCGAGGGCGTCCAGCTGTTGCGAAGACGGTAGTTGCCCGAGACCGCGCCGGGGTCAGCATCGATGTTGAGCGAGAAGTTCATCTGCGCGTCGGCGTCGTAGCCGAGCGTGCCGGTGATGGTGTTGCCGCTCTGCGTCGCCGTCACATTCAGGCCCGTCGGCAGCACCTCGAAGGCGCGGCTGTTGATGACATAGGGGGTGAAGGTCGTGTCGGTCAGCGAGGAGAGGTAGCTGCCCGAGACATAGAAGCGGTAGGTGCCGGCGGGGAAGTTGTAGAGCTCCTCCCAGCGCACAACCCACTGCCACTCCACCTCGTCGGGCTGCCGGATACGGGTGAGGAAGCGGCTCGACCGGTTGGAGTAGGTGGTGAAGTCGGGGAGGATGACATTCTCGAAGGTCACGCCATCGCTGCCGAGCTTCTGGAGGATGACCAGCGGCGCCTGCGGCATCTCGGCACCGGGGTCGCCACCGACCCAGGCGAACTCCGCGGGCTGCAGCCGCTCGACGGTCTCGGGCATGTCCTGAAGGATCAGGCCGACCCGCTCGATCGGCGTGGTGTCGATGGGGAAGGGCTCCTCTTCGACGTCTGTGAACTGGCTCGGCAGTGCGGTCGCCACGCCGGGTGTTGCGGTGCGGTCGCCGAGGATCTTCATGGCATCCACGGCCCGGTCGCGCATGTAGTCGCCGAGCTTGGGCCCCCAGGGGCTCACGGTGCTCTCGTAGCCACCCTGCAGGAAGGAGAAGGTGTAGTCGGGGAAGTCATCCGGTGCGTAGTCGTCCACAAAGCCCGGGAAGGGGGGCTTGTCGCCGCGGAGGTTGGTGGGGAGCAGATAGAAGAAGTGGTCCTGGGCGTAGCCGAAGGTCCATGCGGTGAGCGGGTCGATACCGAGGTCGTTTCTGGCCTTCTGGAGCACATCCCAGGAGAGCTCTTCGGCAAGCTCGCCGGGCATGGTCACGAGCGTCAGCCCGTCGACCTTGAGCGCCGTAATCTGAGAGCGCAGCAGCATGGTCGGCGGCCGGTTGAAGATGAGGAAGTGGAGGGCAGCGGAGCAGACCAGGTGGTCTGTGCGCTGGAAGGTGGTGGGGTCCTGGTCGTTGGTCGGGCGCTGGCCGTCGACGCAGGAGAGGCCGCCGTAGTGGTACTCTCCGCCGAAGGGGCGGGGCGGTGTGGCGGAGAACTCATTGCGCTCGTAGCCGAGCAGGTCGTAGGTGACGGGGAAACGGTAGGTGAAGCCGTCGAGCTCCACATCGGTCTTGGTCTCGAGCGCGTCGAGCTCTCCCTTCACCTTCTCGGTGAAGGCCTGGCCGAGCCGCTCTGCGGAGGCGGGGAAGGAGTGGCCGCCGTAGTCGCCGGCGGGGCTCATGGAGCCCGAGTTCTGGTTGAAGTACATGGTCTGAACGTTGGCACCGGCATCGGCGCTGAGCGCATAGCCGAGCTCTTCTTCCGCGCCGCCGAGCGCATCGCCGGTCACGTAGTCGGAGCCGTTCAGCGTGCCGTGGGCAGCAAAGGAGAAGAGCACTCCGCGGGTGCGGCCGTCGAGTTCGGCCACCTTGAAGAGGAGCACGCGGTTGTCGTCGAAGTGGGGGGTCTGGCTCCAGCGGTCGCGGCCCACCTGATCATCGGTGTCGAAGGCCTCGACAATCTTCGCGCCGAACTTGGCAGGGCGGAGGTCATCGAGGGCGGCGTCGGCCGACTCGATGGTGGAGTCGATGAGCCAGTCGAAGAACTGCTGGTGGAAGTTGCCGATGCCAAAGGCGCCGATGGGGGCCGCATTGTCGCTGGGCATGTGCCAGTGGCGGCAGGGGCCGGAGTGGGTGTGGGTGGTCGAGATGACGAGGCTGTCGCGCCAGTCCTTGCCGGTGCGCTCCTGGAGGTGGCGGGCGATGGCCTCGTGGAAGGCGGAGTCGATGAAGATAACGGGGAGCCGGATGAACATGAGCTGCCGGCTGCCGTTATCGATGACCATGGTCCTGGCGAACAGGCCCTGCGTCTCGCCCACAGAGGCGCGGAGCGTTGTCGCATAGCGGCCGTCTTCGAAGGCAGCGCGCTCGCCGAAACCGCCCATCTCCGTGCCGATGGGGAAGTTCATCAGCGTGCTCGAAAAGCCTGCGCGGAAGGTGCCAGGCACATCACCGCCTGGAGCCTCACCGGTGACCTCGCTGGTGAAGGGCCGGCACTCGCCGAAGTCGGTGCAGGTCTCACCCTCGATGCACTCCGAGTCGAGCGTGCAGCGGACGCGGCAGACGCGGTCGATGCAGGCTGCGAAGCGCCCGAGGTCGGGCTTGATGTCGTTGAGGAGGCGTTGGCACTTCGGCCAATCGTCGAGTGCGCGGCAGGTAGGTGCGGCCTGGCAGAGGCTATCGACACAGAGCCCGAACTCGGGGCAGTCGCGGTCGGCCGTGCAGGAGACGGTCGGGTAGGTGTCGCCGCTGGTGTCTTCGCCGGAGCCGGAGCCGTCAGACTCGGTCGTGTCTGCAAGGCCGGAACCGTCGCCCGAGCCATCCGCCGTGCCGGTGTCGGCCACGGCACTGGTCTTGGCCTCGTCGCCGCAGGCAGCCAGAGAGAGGGTCAGTCCGGCGAGCAGACAGAGCAGAGAGCGCACGAGAAATCGGGACATTTCAAACCTCTTTCGAAAGAGTCACACAAGCAACACGCGGCTCTAGCCCCTTTTGGTGCCTGCGCCAACTTGCGCGGGCTGCGACTGCAGGACGGATTGGGGTCGCCGATTACGCAGCGCGTCACCGCTTCGGAGCGCAAGGAATGTTGTCAGCCTTCGGTTCACAAGTAGGGTCGCAATGCCTAGCTCGGCTCCTTCGAGCTCCGCCGCCGGCGCCAGGGAGAGAGACCATGTCCGACACCGACTACGACTACATCATCATCGGCTCGGGCTTCGGCGGCAGCGTCTCGGCCTACCGACTGGCAAGCAAGGGCTACAAGGTCGCCGTCATCGAGCAGGGC
>CAIQPA010000025.1 GCA_903873545.1 uncultured delta proteobacterium | reverse complement strand
GTCGATGAGGCCGAGCGCTTCGCAACCCGCGCAGGCTTCCACAAGAACCTCTTCGACGCCGAGACCGGCTTCTACCAGCCGAAGCGGGCCGACGGGACCTTCGACCGTGTGGTGCGTCGTGACTCCTTCTTCATGGGTGGCGGCCCCTACACCGAGGGCACCATCTGGCACTACCGCTTCTATGCCCCGCACGATGTATCAGGCATGGTCGACCTCTTCGGAGGAGCGGAGCCCTTTGGCGCCGCGCTGGAGGAGTTCTTCTCCCGCTCCGCGCTTGGCCGCGCCGCCCGCCCCAACAGCGTCCTTCCAGACACCTACTACTGGCACGGCAACGAGCCCGACCTGCACACCGCCTGGCTCTTCTACGCCTCCGCTGACCCGAGCCGCCGCTACCACTGGCTCCGCCAGATCCAGACCCGGCTCTACGGCAACGGCCCAGACGGGCTGCCGGGCAACGACGACGGAGGCACCCTCTCCGCTTGGTACCTGTTCGCCGCCGTCGGCCTCTTCCCCATCGCAGGCACCGACACTTTCATCTTGGGCAACCCCATCGTCCCGCTCGCAACGCTCCCGCTCGTCGGCGGCGAGGGGCTCCGCATCGAGGCGCCCGGCGCCTCGCCGGCGCGCGGCTTCGTCGCGTCGACGACCCTCAACGGAGCGCCCTACGCCGAGCCCACCATCACCTACGCTCAGCTCCGTGGCGCAACGCTCCGCTTCGAGATGACCGATGCCCCATGATGCCGCGCTGACGATCCGACGGGCGACCCGCGACGACCTCGATCTCGTCGCAGCTCTCTACGAACAGCTCGTAGAGGACCAGGTCGCCCGCGGCTGGACGGGACGGCCCACGCCTGCGGAGGAGAGCCGCCGCTACATCGCCCGCCGCCTCCATCGCGCCGATGTTCACTACCTCGTTGCCTCGGCTGCCGGCGCACCCATCGGCTTCGTCGAAGGCGCGCTGCTGCTTCCGCGTGAGCAACTCCCCGTCCGACTCTTTCGGCGCCTGTTCCCGGACCAGAACCCGCGCGCCGCGCTCGGCTACATCCACAACATCTTCGTCACCGCCGACGGAAGAGGCGCTGGTGTCGGCAGCAGACTGCTCAGGGAAGCCATCACCGCGCTCAAGGCTCAGGGTATCAGGCGGCTTCGAGCGCACGTCATACCCGGCAACGAGGCCTCGTTTGGCCTCTTCGCCAAGGCAGGGCTGCTCCCCACGCAGACAGCCGTCGAGGGAGAGGTCTAGCTCGGCTCTGCGTCGGACGGCGTCAGGAGCGCCTTGATGCGAGCCTCACGATCGCCGCGCTCCGCAAACAGCACCTGCTGGTAGAACTTGAGCTCCTCCACCGAGCCGCGGATGTCCTCCAGCGCCCGGTGGCGCTCCGCCTTCTTGGGGACCGCGGCGTAGCTCTCGGGGAACCAGCGGCGGGCCAGCTCCTTGAGGGTCGAGACGTCCACCAATCGGTAGTGCAGGTAGGCGTCCACCTCGGTCATGTACTTGGCGATGAACCGCCGGTCCTGATGGATCGAGTTGCCTGCCAGCGGCGCCATCCGCTTGCCCACATGCTTGCGGAGGAAGGCCATGATCTGGTCCTGCGCCTCGGCCTCGGTAACGGTCGACGCGCGCACCCGCTCTGTGAGCCCCGAATTGCCGTGGGTCTTTCGGTTCCACTCGTCCATCAGCGCCAGCTGCTCCTCGGACTGGTGAATCACCAGTTCGGGACCTTCGGCGATGATGTTGAGGTCCGCATCCGTGACCAGAACCGCGATCTCGAGGATGCGGTCCTGGTCGGGCTGCAGCCCTGTCATTTCCAAATCCATCCAGACGAGATTGAGCTGACTGTTGGACATGGAAAAAAGTACCGGAGGTGGGGGTCGAACCCACACGTCTGTAAGGACAACGGATTTTGAGTCCGCCGCGTCTGCCATTCCGCCACTCCGGCGACGGGAGCGCGGTGCCTACCGATTCGTGCCTGCCCCGTCAACCGCGCCACCGCTTCCGGACAGGTCGGATGTTGCGGAAGGCCCGCAGGACGGCTAGGGCTGCGGCCTCTGGAATAACGGCCGGAGTCGTTGGGTTCCGTGCACCATCCCCACGATGCAGGCTAACACACTATCCCGCACGGATTCTTTTGAGGAGCGTTCGAACATGATGAAGCAGTTTGGTTTGAAGATGATGCTCGGCGCGGCGCTGCTCAGCGCCGGCCTGGTGGGCACCGCCTGCCGCAAGTCGCCCTCCGCCGGCGAAGGCTCGGGCTCGGGTGCCGAGACGGGCGCTCCGTTCGATGCGGCCGACCAGTTTGGCCTTAAGGGCGCTCCGCTCAAGGGCGCCGAGAACGCACTCGTCACCATCGTTGAGTACTCGGACTTTGAGTGCCCCTTCTGCGGCCGCGTCAACCCCACGCTGAAGCAGGTCTTTGAGACGCCCGAGTATGCGGGCAAGGTTCGCGTCATCTTCAAGCACAACCCGCTTCCGTTCCACAAGAACGCGCCGCTCGCGGCCGAGGCCTCGCTCGCGGCCCATGCGCAGGGCAAGTTCTGGGAGATGCACGACAAGCTTTTCGAAAACATGAAGGCCCTCACCCGTCCTGACCTCGAGAAGTACGCGACCGAGATTGGCCTCGACATGGTCAAGTTCAAGGAAGCCCTCGACAAGAACACCTACAAGGACGCGGTCGCCAAGGACCTTGCCGACGCCGGCAAGGCGGGCGTCAAGGGCACCCCGCACTTCCTCGTCAACGGCAAGGCCATCTCGGGCGCGCAGCCCTTTGATGCCTTCAAGACCGTCATCGACGCGGAAATCAAGGAGATGGAGACCCTCACCAAGGGCGGAAAGTCGCTCGGCGACGCCTTCGGAGAGCGCGTGAAGGCCAACTTCAAGCTTGAGGCTGCCGATGCCAAGCCCGCCGCGCCCGCCGGTCCCGATCCGGCCGACGAACTCTTCGTCCCCGTTGGCGACTCGCCCGTGAAGGGCGACGCCGCTGCTCC
The DNA here is from genome assembly GCA_903873545.1 of uncultured delta proteobacterium. Classification (GTDB taxonomy): domain Bacteria; phylum Myxococcota_A; class Bradymonadia; order REDH01; family REDH01; genus CAIWGR01. Next base: position 4,298 of record CAIQPA010000025.1, on the reverse strand, counting down.
CGTCACCCTCGTTGTCTTCTCGGAGTTCCAGTGCCCCTTCTGCAGCCGCGTCGAGGGAACGCTCAAGGAGCTTCAGACGAAGTACGGCAAGGACCTCCGCATCGTCTGGAAGGACAACCCGCTGCCCTTCCACGACAAGGCTGAGCCCGCCGCTCGCGCCGGTATCGCCGCCCACGCCCAGGGCAAGTTCTGGGATCTTCACGACAAGATGTTCGCCAACCAGCAGGCGCTCGGTCTTGAGGAGATCAAGGGCTACGCCAAGGAGCTCGGCCTCAACATGGCCAAGTTCGAGGCCGACATGAACGCCCCCACCGCTGCCGCCTCCGTCAAGGAGGACCAGGCCCTCGCGACCCGCCTCGCGGCCCGTGGCACCCCCCACTTCTTCATCAACGGCTTCCGCCTCCGTGGCGCCCAGCCCGCCCCCAAGTTCATCGAGATCATCGACCGGGAGCTCGCCCGCGCCAAGGCCAAGATTGCCGCTGGTACGCCGGCCTCCGGCGTCTACGACGCCCTTCAGGCTTCGGCGAACAAGGGTGAGGCCAAGATGCTCGCCGGTTCGGCTCCCGCCGCTGGCAAGCCCGAGGCGCCCAAGGCCCCCGTCAAGATCCCCGTCGGCACCGCGCCCACCAAGGGCCCCGCAAACGCCAAGGTCACCATCGTCGCCTACACCGACTTCGAGTGCCCCTTCTGCTCGCGCTTTGCGACCAACCTCGACGAGGCCATCAAGGGCAACCCGAACGTCCGCATCGTCCTCAAGCAGTTCCCGCTTCCCTTCCACAAGAACGCCGACCTCGCGGCGCAGGCCAGCCTTGCGGCCAACGCTCAGGGCAAGTTCTGGGAGTTCCACGACAAGATGTTCGCCAACGCGAAGGCGCTGACCCGCCCCGACCTCGAGGGCTACGCCACCGAGATTGGCCTCAACATGGCCAAGTTCAAGGAGGCACTCGACAAGGGCACCTACGCGCAGCAGGTCAAGGATGATACCGCAGAGGGCCAGAAGTTCGGCGTGCAGGGCACCCCGAGCTGGTTCGTCAACGGCGTCTTCCAGAGCGGCGCGCTCCCGCCCGACGCCATCAAGGCCAAGATTGCCGAGTACATGGACAAGCCCGCTCCGTAACGGAAGTCGGTTTGGCACAGGGCGCGTTCGCAAGATCGCGCCCTTCGCGCTTTTTGCACCCTCGTTTACACCGACCGACGACAAGCGCCGTTCTCCATCCTGCTGCACCTTTGCGCAGCCTGTCTGAGGGAGTCCTGCCATGTCGTCCACACTGCTCCGCCGCCGCCTCCTCCACCTCGTGCTCTGCCTGCTCGCGCTCGCCGCACTGCCCACCGGCAGCGCGTCGGCACAGGGCATCCTGCTGCCCAGCGGCGACGGCGCAACGCCGCTCCGTCAGACCGAGCAGCGGGTCCACTTCCAGGTGACCGACGACCTCACCGTCGCCCATGTCAACCATGAGTTCCGCAACGAGACCGACACGGCCCTCGAGGCCATCTACTACTTCACCCTCCCCAAGGGGGCCACCACCACCGACTTCGCGATGTGGATGGATGGCAAGCGCATCAAGGGCGAGGTGCTCCCCCGCGAGCGGGCCCGCGCGGTGTACGACAGCATCGTCAGCCGCCTCCGCGACCCGGCGCTGCTCGAGACCAGCGACGGCGACCTCTTCACCGCCTCCATCTACCCCATCCCGCCCCGCGGAACGCAGCGCATCGAGGTGGAGTTCGCACTCCCCAACCTCCGCAAGAACGGGCTGCTCCAGCTCCACTACCCCATCTCTCGCTCGGAGGTCGGCGCCGCTGAGCGCCTCTTCTTCGAAGCCGACATCGACAGCCGCAATGAGGTCACCTCCATCCAGGCACCCTACGACGAGCCCACCCGCCGCATCAGCGGGCGCCAGGCCGAGGTGAAGCTCGAGCGGACCAAGTCGCAACGGGATGATATCGCACTCCTCGTCGCAACCTCGGGCGACGACCTCGGGCTATCGCTCGTCACCTTCGACCCCGACGGAAACGAGGGCGACGAGGGCTACTTCATGGCCACCCTCTCGGCCAGCAGCGACCTGATGCGTGAAGGAGCGCTCGACCGGCAGATGACCATCATCATCGACCGCTCGGGCTCCATGTCGGGCGGCAAGCTGGCGCAGGCCCAGGCGATGCTCCGCCAGACCATCGCCTCGCTCGGAGAGCGCGACACCTTCAACCTCATCTCCTTCTCGCGCGACACCGAGCTTCTCTTCGCAACGCCGCGGGCGGGCACACGCGAAAACTGCGATGCGGCGCTCCGCTTCGTCGATGCGCTCGTGGCCGACGGCGACACCAACATCGAGGCGGCGCTCCGCGTCGCCCTCGAGCAGCCCACACGGAACGGCCGACCCCACGCGGTCGTCTTCGTGACCGATGGCCTACCCACGCGCGGCGAACGCGACATCGACGCCCTCCTCGAACTTGCCAAGGGGAGCAGGACGCAGCGCGACGACCGCCCCGTAGCCAGCCGACGCATCTTCTCCTTCGGCGTCGGCTACGATGTGAACACCCGGCTGCTCGACGGCATCGCGCGGAACGGCGACGGCGAGAGCGGCTATGTGCGGCCCTCCGAAGATATCAGCGACATCGTCGGTGGCTTCGTCGCAGGCCTCGCCTCGCCCCTCGTCACGGGGCTGCAGCTCGACTTCGGCGACCAGGTCACCGACCTCCATCCCCGCATCCTCCCCGACCTCTACACGGGCCGGCCCATCACCGTCTTCGGCCGCTTCTCCTCGCCCATGAGCCAGGAGGTCACGCTCCGCGGACAGGCACGGAGCGGGAGCGTGCGCACCTCCTTCGGTGCCGAGTTCGGTAGCTCAACCGACAGCGCCAACGCCGCCTTCGTGGGCAACCTCTGGGCCGCCCGCCACGTCGCCGACCTGCTCGACACCATCCGCATCGATGGCGCCACACCGGAGCGTGTGCGCACGGTCACCGAGGTCGCCACCCGCTGGGGCATTGTGACCCCCTACACCAGCTTCCTCGTCACGCCCGAAGGCCAGGGCGAAGAGGATGAAGGGGGTGAAGGGGATGCAGAGGAGGAGGAGACCGAGTTCGAGCCGATGCGCCATCACATCCGCGGAGGGGTGCGTTCGGAGCGCTTGATGGAGGCTGTCAGAGACGAGGACCAAAAGGCTGGCCCTGTCGCAGCATCGCGCATCGGAGCCGGCCGAGAGGTTGCTGCGGCCCCCAAGGCCTCACGCAGGGCAGAGGCGGCGGCCGCAGCGCCCGCCGCAGAGGTTGGCAGACAGGCGGTCGAGGATTCGCTCGCCCGCAACCGGTCGCGCTCCAGCCTCCGCGCGGAGAGTTCCACCTCCAGCCACTTCGCGAGCGGTCGCACCTTCTCACGCCGCGGTGAGGTCTGGGTAGAGGCGGGCCTTGGCAACAGAAGCCCCGACCGCAGAATCGTCGCCTGGAGCCAGGCCTACTTCGACCTCCTGCGCAGCCACCCCGAGCTTCGCGAAGCCCTCGCGCTCGGCGAGCGGGTGGTGCTGAGCGTCGGCCGCGAGGTGATCGAAGTCACCGCGCGATAGTCGAGCAAACCCGCCCGCCGTCGAACCTCGGTGGGCGGGCGCGCGCTACTTGCGAAATCCCCTCCAAAAACTATGCTCGGCGAGGCATGGTTTGACCGGTGTTGCCTCCGCGTTCAGACCCGTTATGCGTCGCTCTGCGCGACACCCTCTCCGCCGGAAAGCGTCCCAATGTCTAAGTCCGTCATGATGCCAGCGCTCGGCGAGAGCGTCGTCGAGGGAATCATCGTCAAGTGGTTCGTGAAGGTCGGCGACCAGGTGAAGTCGGGTGATGTGCTGGTCGAGGTCGAGACCGACAAGGCCAACGCCGAAGTGCCGGCAACCGAGGATGGCTTCGTGGCCCAGATCTTCGCCCAGCCCGGCGCGACCGTGCAGGTTGGCGAGCCGCTCCTCGCCCTCTCGAGCAGCCCCGGCGGTGCCATCGTCGCCCCGCCCCCTCCGCCGCCCGCTGTTGCTGCGCCCGCACCCGTCGCTGCGCCCGCACCAGTTGCTGCGCCCGCACCCGCTCCTGTTGCATCGCCCGCGCCGGCAGCGCCCGTCGCAGCCTCCGGCGAGGCCATCCCAATGCCCGCGCTCGGCGAGAGCGTCGTCGAGGGAATCATCGTCAAGTGGTTCGTGAAGGTCGGCGACCAGGTGAAGTCGGGCGATGTGCTGGTCGAGGTCGAGACCGACAAGGCCAACGCCGAAGTGCCGGCAACCGAGGATGGCTTCGTGGCCCAGATCTTCGCCCAGCCCGGCGCGACC
>CAIQPA010000024.1 GCA_903873545.1 uncultured delta proteobacterium | reverse complement strand
GACGCGGCTCCCGGTCTGGTATGGCGAGGGGTGCGTGAGCTGCCGCCACACGGGCATGCATGGTCGGACGGGCGTGTTTGAGGTGATGCCGGTCGATGGCCGCATCAAGCAGCTGATCAGCGACGGTGCCGATGCCAATGTGATCCGGCGCGAGGCCATCGCCAACGGAATGGTGACGCTGCGCGAGTCGGCGATCCGCAAGCTGGCGACGGGGCACACGACCTTTGAAGAGGTGCTTTCGGTCGTCGGGGCGGGGTAGCGATGATGGACTTTGCTGCCGTGCTGCATTCCCACCTTGCGGCCGCCTACCCCTTCATCTCCATCGTGAGCCACGACGAGCAGGAGAGCCTGGGGTTGATCGAGGCCTTGGGGCTGGCGCTGCAGCGGCCGGTGCTGGTCTGGGCGCCCGGGCCGGGCGAGCCGGGCGAGGCCTCGTTGCGCGAGCGGCTGCTCCTGCTGCTGACCGAGCTCGGCGACGGCGTTGGCGCGGGGGCTGTGTTGGTCTTCTGTGATGCCCATCCCTACCTGGCGGGCGCAGAGACGGTTCGGCTGTTGCGGCTGCTGGAGCCGGCGCTGTCGGCGACGAAGACGACGGTGATTTTTGTGAGCGCAGAGCCGGTGGTGCCGCGCGAGCTGGAGCGGGATGTGACGGTGCTGGTGCAGCCGCTGCCGGGGCGGATGGAGCTCGAGGCGGTGGCGCGGAGCGTCTTTGGCGAGCGGCCGACGCTGGAGCGGCTGGGTGCGGCGGCGGTGGGGCTGACGCGGCGCGAGGCGCAGCGGGCCTTTGAGCGGGCGCGGGTGGTCGAGGAGCTCGATGCAGCGCGCGGGCGGACGAGCGACGCGGAGGAGCAGGTGGTGGGCGAAAAGCGCCGCCTGCTGCGGGGCGACGAGGCGCTGGAGTTCTGTGATCTTCGGCTGTCGCTGGACTCCGTTGGCGGGCTGGGCGAGCTCAAGGGCTGGCTTCGGGAGCGGCGCGAAGCCTTTGGCGGCGAGGCGCAGGTGTTTGGGTTGCCGGCACCGCGCGGGCTGCTGCTGGTGGGCGTGCAGGGTTGCGGAAAGTCGCTGGCAGCCAAGGCGGTGGCCGGCTTCTGGGGGCTGCCGCTGCTGCGGCTCGATCTGGGGCTGATGATCGGGAGCGCGGCGGGCGCGGAGCGGACGCTGCAGCGGACGCTTGCGACCGCAGAGGCGATGTCGCCCTGCGTGCTCTGGGTGGATGAGCTGGAGAAGGGGCTGGACGAGGGCGGCGCGACAGCGCGCACGCTGGGGACGCTCCTCACCTGGCTGGCGGAGCGGCGGTCGGCGGTCTTTTTTGTGGCGACGGCGAACCGGGTGGAGGCGCTGCCGCCGGAGCTGCTGCGGCGGGGCCGGCTCGACGAGGTCTTCTTTGTGGACCTGCCGGATCGGGCGGCGCGGGCGGAGATCCTGGCACTGCATCTGCGGAGCCGTGGGCGGGAGCCGGCGGCCTTTGGCTGCGAGGAGCTGGCGTCGCAGACGGAGCACTACTCGGGCGCGGAGCTGGAGCAGGTGGTGGTGGCGGGGCTCTACCGGGCCTTTGCGGAGCGCCGCGAGATGACGCAGCGCGACTTGCAGGTGGCGGCCAAACAACTTGTGCCGCTTTATGCGATGTATGAGAACGAGATCAAAGCGCTGCGGACCTGGTCGCAGGGCAGGGCGCGTCCCGCGCATACGAGCGGTCGGATGGCCGGTCTGTTTGGTGTGTCGTCGTAGCGAAGAAGATTGTGGAGGCCGAGTGGAGACGAAGCAGATGAAGATTGGTGTGATTGGAGCGGGCGCCTGGGGCACCGCGCTGGCGATGCTGCTGGCAGACAAGGGTTACGATGTGACCATGTGGGCCTTTGAGGCCGAGGTGGTTTCCGGCATCAACGAGCGGCATGAGAACGAGACCTTCCTCAAGGGCATCACCCTGCCGCCGAACATCCGGGCGACGGGGAGCATGCAGGAGGCCTGTGCGGGCAAGGACCTGATCCTGACGGTGACGCCGTCGCATGTGACCCGGATGGTGATGCGTCAGGCGGCCCCCTTCCTGCCGGAGCACACGCCGATTGTGAGCGCGACGAAGGGGATCGAGAACGACTCGCTCATGACCATGAACGAGGTGCTGGAGGAGGTGCTGCCGATCAAGTTCCACCCCTACCTGGCCTTCCTCTCGGGTCCGAGCTTCGCCAAGGAGGTTGCGCTGCATCACCCGACGGCGGTGGCGGTGGCGGCCTACTCGGAGACGCTGGCGAAGCAGGTGCAGCAGGTGTTCAACCACAGCTGGTTCCGCGTCTACCGCTCGACCGATGTGGTGGGCATGGAGATTGGCGGTTCGCTGAAGAATGTGGTCGCGATCGCGGCAGGCATCTCGGACGGCATGGGGTTTGGGCACAACTCGCGGGCGGGCATCATCACGCGCGGGCTGGCAGAGATGTCGCGGGTGGCGGTGGCGCGTGGCGCCAACCCGATCACGCTGGCGGGCCTGTCGGGCATGGGCGACCTGGTGCTGACCTGCACGGGTGAGCTGTCGCGCAACCGGACGGTGGGCATCCAGCTCGGACAGGGGAAGACGATTGAGGAGATCCTGGGCTCGATGAGCGCTGTTGCAGAGGGTGTGAAGACGGCGCAGTCGGTGCACGACCTTGCGCTGAAGATGAAGGTCGACATGCCCATCTGCGAGGCGGTCTACCAGGTCATCTATGAGCGGAAGACCCCG
>CAIQPA010000023.1 GCA_903873545.1 uncultured delta proteobacterium | reverse complement strand
GTGTGGGTGCAGAGCAGCGGCTTGGTTGCCATCGCAGCAACGTCGAGCAGGCCGCGGTTGTTCACGTGGGCGACGTCGACGATCAAGCCGCAACGCTCGAGCTCCGCGACCACCTCGCGTCCGTAGCCCGAGAGCCCGTCGCGCTCGTTCGCGCCGATCCCGAACCCGTTCGCAGCAGCGCGGCCGCTCCGTAGATGCACCAGCGTCATGTAGGCAGCACCTCGCTTCACCAGCGCTTCGATGCGCTCAATGCGGCCGTTCAACATGTGGGCGCCCTCGACCCCAGGCGCGGCCAGCGGCGCACAGTCGGACTCGCCCCGCTCGAGCCAATCGGAGGGCTGCGCGGGACGCCGCAGATGACCCTCCGCAACCAGCCCGTCGTAGATATCGAACTGCCGGTTGCACTCCGTCCAGGCGCCCTCGTATTCGAAGTTCCAGGCATGGATGCCGAGCGTCGCCGCGCGGTAGCCGGCCTCCCGCATGCGGGGCAGGTCGCAGTGCCACATGATGGGCTGCCCGCGAAAGCCGGCCCTGTGGCGCTTGCGGATGTCGTAGCCGAAGAGCCGTGTCGCGAGCAGGCTGTCTACATGCAGGTCGAGCAGCCCGACCGTCCGGACAATCCGGCGGGCCTCTGCCTCGAATCGCACCTAGTTTCCGTCGTAGAAGACTTCGGTGTCGCCAATCTTGAACGGGACCTGTGTGCAGGACATGTTGGCGATCGGCAGGTTGCCCGCTGCGTCCGGCGCGTCGTGCGTCCAGCAGAACTGCATGAAGTAGGAATCTCCCGTGGTGAGTTCGACCTCCCACTCGCAGGCCTGTCCGCGGTAGCTGCTGTCTTCCCAGCGGGTTGCCGTCCAGGTGGTGGTGATCTCCTGGCTCGGACGGAGCTCCTGCACGGTGGGGAGGGCAGCGCCGCAGACGCCGCAGCTCACTTCCGGGCAGTTACAGGCGGCGCAGGAGTCGTGAATGACGACTGGGTTCCGGTTGCTGTCGAAGAGCCCGTACCAGGTCGGCACGCCGGCCTGGTTGCTCGTCTGTACGTAGATGGTCTCGGTCGGATTGAGGTTGGTGAGGATGATGTTGAGAGGGTGGGTCTCGATGACATCGGTCGGCACATCGCGCCGCGTGTCCTCTGTCACATCGCTGCCCGAGCCCGAACCGTCGGCCGCATCGTCGAGGGTGCCGGAGCCATCCTGCGCTGTGCCGGTGTCGGTGGTCGTCGTGTCTTCTTCGATACGCTCCTCCTTGGCGCTGCAGGCGTTGAGCGAGGAGAGGAGCAGAAGAGCAGAGAGCAGGGCGTTCAGGCGCATCGAGGACCTCAAGCGGGACGGTTAATCGAGGAGGTTCAGGTAGACGCTCACCCCTTCCGCATCAAGATCGGCGCGGAAGGTCTCCACCGCCGGCGCTGCGCCCGCCTCGCCGCCGAGCACCTCGCGGTAGTTCGCGCCAAGCGCCAGCGTCGTCGCCAGTCTGCCCATGTAGGCCGAGGCAAGCGACTGCGAGGCCGACAGCAGCAGCCCGCTACCCTGACCTGCCGTCACCGCCACATCGCTCACACCGAAGCGGACGCCGTTTGGGTCGAACGACAGCGACAGCGCGGCCGAGATGTCTGCGCTGCCGCAGTAGGAGTCGGTCTTCCAGAGCTTCGC
>CAIQPA010000022.1 GCA_903873545.1 uncultured delta proteobacterium | reverse complement strand
TCGGTGGCCCAAGCCTCACCGCCATAGCGCGAGAGCATGCGCCACGAGAGCGCCTGGGTGACCTCATCGGTGCTCCAGATGGTGTCGCGGAGGAAGGCTGCGGCGGCGGCGTCACGCAGCGTCGCGCCCTCGAGGTGGAGACGGCAGGCGGCACACAGGGTGACCTCATCGGCGGGTGTCCGACGGGGCTCGACGGTGACCTGCACAAGGTCGGCGGTTGAGGCACAGAGCAGGCAGGGCATGGGGCCTCGACGGGGTGGAGCGGTTCTATGGCCTAGTCGTCGGGCGCGCGATTTCCAAACGGGCCGCTAGGGTGTTGGGCCCTCGATGGTAGTGCGAAAAGCGTCACCGTTGCCGAGGTTGAGATTCCCGCTCCGGATGGAGGAGGCTGGAGCGAAGCGGCGGTGGCGGAGCGATCAGGTGCAGCGCCGGCGTCCACTTCCCTACGGCCGTAGAAAGGGGATGAGGGCCGGCACGCGGGCGGCGTAGGCCTCGTAGTCGGCGCCGAAGCTGGCGCGGAGGGACCGCTCCTCGAAGTGCAGGCCGATGAGGATGTAGAGGGTGAGGCCGCCTGCAAAGAGGAGGCCTCCCACAGTCATGGTCGGCGTGGACCAGAGGAAGAGGAGCAGGCCCGACTGCATGGGGTGGCGGACGAGGCGGTAGAGGCCGGGCGTGGCAAACTGCGCGGGCGGAACAGGCTCGCCCCGCTCGTGCGCGAGGAGCTGGCGGAGGCCCACGAGGTGGAGGTGGTCGAAGGTCATCGCGGCAACGGTCGAGATGGCGAGCCCTGCGAGGGCGGTCAGCTGAAGCAGGAGGGCCGGCGCGCCGCTCAGCCGCCAGAGCGCGGTACCGACCGGCTGCCAGGCAAGGATGAGCAGCACGGTGAAGGCAGAGGCGACGGCGACATAAAGCGAGCGCTCGAGCGGAGCGGGCCAGTAGCGGAGGAGCAGGGCCTTGGCGCGGTCGCGGGCCATGAGTGAGTGGTGGAGGCCGAAGGCGGCCAGCAGCGCGAGATCGATGGCGACGGCAGCAGCGGCGGGGAGCGTGGGCTGTCGCTGGAGCGCCACCTGCGGCAGGCCGAGCCAGGCGAGGGCAAAGAGGGCCATGCTGCCGGCAAAGGCGGCGGCGGCAGTGAGGGCAAAGAGTCGGAAGAGGAGGCGACGCATGGGGCGGGCATGGTCGAGCGGAGGCGACGAGGCAACAAGAACTGGCAGGTCTGCCAGCGGGCGGTCAGGGTGGCGCGCGGAGGCCCCCAACTTTTGGGTTGACAGGGGGTCGGCCAATAACGCAAGTTTGACGCGCTGCACTATTTGCAGCGTTTTCTGGAGGACGCATGAAGAATCTAGCCAAAATCGCCCCATCTCTCCTCCTCCTCGCCCTGCCCGCCGCGGCCAACGCCCAAGATGCGATCCTCCTCGAGGCACCTGCACCCGCTGCGGCCGTCGAGGCCGCCGCACCCTCCTTCTCCGGCTTTGTCGACAGCTTCCTCTTCGCCCCCCTCGACGGCTTTGCCGCCGGCGCCCGCGGCGTCGCCTTTGGGCTCGGCCAGGCAGAGCTCGACGCCCGCTTCACGCCCGATCCAGAGCTCGAGATCGGGCTCGACCTGAACTACTTCCCCTCGTCTCCCCTCGGGGCCGCTGACGGCCTCCTCGAGCAGGGCTTCGTCACCTGGAGCCCCGACGCGGCCGACGGTCTGGCCATCACCTTGGGCAAGCAGAACGCACCCATCGGCCTCGAGTCACTCGACCCCGTCGACCTCGCCACCGTCAGTGGCGGCCTCATCTGGTCCTACGGCGTGCCCTCCAACCTCACCGGCCTCTTCATCAAGCAGGACGTGGCCCTCGGCTCGGTGCAGCTCTTCACCACCGCCGAGTGGGATACACCAGCCGCTGTTGGCGGTGCGGTGATCGGCGGACGGGTAGACCTGGAGCAAGGGCCCCTCTGGGCTGGACTGGTCGCCACGCATGGCCCCGCACCGGAGGGCGAAACTCCTGCCCGCACCATGGCCAATCTGACAGCCGGATACGAGCTCGGCAGCCTCACCCTCTCGGGCGAGTTTCTCTTTTCCGACGTTGACGGTGACCAGGCCAATGGCTGGACGCTGCTCGCCACCCAGGCGATCAACGACAAGACCAACCTCACCGTCCGCGTCGACCAGCTCAAGAAGGAGTTTGGCGACGCGGCCATCGACCAGGCCGACGTGACGCTCGTGGCCGGCTACAGCCCCACGCCCCACCTCAGCACGATGCTGGAGGTGAAGCAGGCCGCCGTGGGCGACGACGGGGCGAAGACCTCGGTGGCGCTGGGCGTCACGGCCAGCTTCTAGGCGACGGAGTCTTCGGAGAGCCGGAGCGGTTACGGTTCTGCTTCCCCCGCAGCCGCCTGCAGCCTAGGAGAGCCGCTCACACTGCCGGAGACTCCGCATGGCGACAGACCTGACCCTCGATGGCGAGCTTTCGCTGCTTCTGACTCGCGACTGCGCTGCCAGCGCGGAGGCCCTCTTCCGCGGCCTCACCGAGCCCGAGCTCCTCAAGCGCTGGATGGCGAACGGCGGCGGCTGGTCCCTCGTGAAATGTAGCGTCGAGGCGAAGGAGGAGGGGAGCTTTCACTACGTCTGGCGGCACGCGAAGTCGCGGAAGAGCCTGTCGATGAAGGGGGTCTTTGTCGCCTTCGAGCGCCCTACCCTGCTCGACATCGCCCAGGTGGTGGAGGACGACGACTTCCTCGACGAGGAGTGGACCACCTACCGCCTCGCGCCGCTGGCGCAGGGGACGCGGCTGACGCTGCTGCAGCGGTATGAGACCAAGGAGGAGCGCGACGAGGTCGCCGCGAGCGGCGTGGAGCTCCGTACCGACGAAAACCTTGCGCGGCTCGACGCGGCCGTGGCCGGCATCTGAAGGCAGCGCCGCCGGCTCGCGCTGCCGGGCACAGGCTTGCGCCAGAATCGGACCCCACCTAGCGCGGGCGGGCATCCCAACCGGAGTTCTCGGATGACCGTTCGCGCCGCTGCCCTGATTTCCCTCCTGCTGCTCACGCTGTCAGGTTGCGGCACCACCGCAACGACAGAGACCGCTGCAGTCTCTGGCGACACGACGGGTGGCGCCGGCGATACGCAGGAGGCCGCAGACACGGCGCCGGCCGACACGGCGACTGTCGACACCAGCCCGCCGCCGCCGCGTGAAGCTCCTCGGTTGGCCACGCCTGACCGAACGTCGGAGGTAGATGGGCTCTACTGCGGCCTGAGCAATGGCCAGTTGGTGCAGGGAGCGCTACGCGGCGCAGCCTGTCTCAACCTGCCCGCTGCGGCCTTCCTCGACGATCTCTCGCGCGGGATGTTCTTCGGCGAGGTGCTGCTCGCCGGCTACGGGAAGGCAACCTTCGGGTCGTGCGCGTTCGTGCAGTGCCTGAATGATGCGACCGACTGCGAGCAGGCGCGGGCCTGCGATGCGGCCCGTCTGCTGGGGCCCTGCGACCCCTCGGAGCGGGTGCGGCGGTGCGATGGGAGCATGCTCGAGGCCTGTCTCTGGGACGACACCGCCTACCGCTGGTACCGGACCACAGACTGCGAGCGGGTTGGCGCCGAATGCGTGGAGCGTGTCTGCCCGAACGGCGCCTGCCTGCCGACGGCCACCTGCGTTCGGGAGCCGATGATTCAGTTCTGCGACTACTACGGACGTTGCGACGGCAACAACCTGGTGCGCTGCATGCCGACTGACGGCGCCTCCTACTATGCAATGGAGGTATCGCTCGACTGTGGCAGCCTTGCGGAGGGGGGCACCTGCATCGAGACGCCCGTCGGCGGCGAGGTGCCGGGGCCTGCCTGCGTTGTGGCCGAGCCCGACTGCGTGAACGCCTTCGGTGGCGCGTCATGCGAAAGCGAGCGGGAGCTCACGCTCTGCCTGTTCGGGCGGAAGACAACGGTTGACTGCACCGCCTACGGCTACGACCGGTGCGAGGCCGGGCGCAGCAGCTTCGAGTCGCGCTGCGTCCGTTGAGTCTGGCGCGCCAGCAACAGCCGCACCCCGCTACCCAGTTCATCGCGCCCGGCCACATTACCCGCGGCGAACCGCTCAAGTACCTGCTCGACGCTCGCGCTGTAGGACTGCTCGCAGACTCGGTTAGCGCCGCGCTCCCCACCTTCAACAGCGGCGCCTTCTGCAGCGCTGCCTGCGACGGCCTCGACGCGCTCGAGCTCAAGCCTCGCGCCGCCCACATCGGCGCGGCGCTCTGGGAGGCGCTCGGACAGGCCGCCGGTAGCGCGGAGGCGGACCGCGTCGCGGCGCTCCTCGCCTCGCTCGGGCCTCCGCTCACGACCACCGCCGGCTACGGACTCGCCCCCTTCTTCTACCTCCCACACTCCGCACTCCTGCACGCGTGGGTGACCAACACCTCGCTCGGCCTCGACGCCTGTTACGCCCTCACCCAGCGCTTCACGGCGGAGTTTGCCATCCGCCCCCTCCTGCTCCGGGACCAGGCCGCGGTTCTCGCCACCTTCGATGGCTGGGTGGGCGACCCCAACCCCCATGTGCGCAGGCTCGTCAGCGAAGGGTCGCGCCCGCGCCTGCCCTGGGGCGAGCGGCTGCCGGCGCTCGACGCGGATCCAACGCCGATGTTGCCGCTCCTCGACCGGCTCCTCGACGACCCCGACCTCTATGTGCGCCGCTCCGTCGCCAACCACATCGGCGACATCGCCAAGCGGCACCCCGCGCTCGCCTTCGACCGATGCGAACGCTGGCTCGCCGCGCCTACCAAGGAGCGCAACTGGGTGGTCCGCCACGCCGTGCGCCACCCTGCCAAGCTGGGCGTTGCCGCCGCCCTCGAACTCCGACGGCGTGCGAAGTAGCGGTTAGAGGCTGTGTGCGCCGGAATGCTGCACGGGGCGTCCGATGCGCTTGGCGAGATCGTCCTTGTCCACCGACCGCGCCAGCGCCTCCTCGGCCTCGACCTTCTTGTTCCGCACGAGCTGCGCGAGCTCCTCGTTGAGCAGCTGCATGCCCACAGCCTTGCCGGTCTGCATGGTGCCGGGAATCTGGAAGGTGCGGCCGTCGCGGATGAGGTGGTTGATGGCCGGCGTCGAGACGAGCACCTCGAGTGCCGCGATGCGACCGCCGCCGATGCGCTTGCAGAGCGTCTGACAGATGACGCCGCGGAGCGACTCGGCGAGGCCCGAGCGGACCGCACCATGCATCTCGGCAGGGAAGAGGTCGACGATGCGGTCGATGGTGCTCGCAGCCGTGTTGGTGTGGAGGGTCGCGAAGACGAGGTGACCCGTGTTGGCGGTCTCAAGTGCGAGGTGGACCGTCTCGCGGTCGCGGAGCTCGCCGACGAGGACGATATCGGGGTCTTCGCGGAGGGCCGCTTTGAGGGCGCGGGCGAAGCTCTTGGTGTGGGTGCCCACTTCGCGCTGGTTGACGAGCGACTTCTGCGACTGGTGGACGAACTCGACCGGGTCTTCCATCGTTAGGATGTGGGCCTGGCGGTGGCGGTTGATGTAGTCGATCATGGCAGCGAGCGTGGTGCTCTTGCCGGAGCCCGTGGGGCCGGTGACGAGCACGAGACCGCGCGGCTGGTCGCACATGCGTGCGATCGCGGGCGGAAGGCCGAGCTGTTCGAAGGTGAGAATCTTGGAGGGGATCTGCCGGAGCACGGCGCCGATGCCGGAGTCATCTTTGAACATGTTGACGCGGAAGCGGGCCAGCCCCTCGACGGGATAGGCGAAGTCCACGTCGTTCTCGGCCTCAAAGGTCGTCCGGGCCCGCTCGTCCATGACGGGCAGCAGCATGTCGAGAACGGTGCGGGGACCGAGCACCTCGGTCTCGGGGATGATCTTGAGGTCGCCGCTGGTGCGCCACCAGGGCGGCTGCTTGGCGGTGAGATGGAGGTCCGAGGCGCCCTCGGCAATCATGCGGCGGAGCAGCGGGACGAGCGGCGGCACGGGGCCCGACGGGGTGTGAGCTTGATGGGTGGGCGTCGCGCTTGGAAGCGCGGCCACAGGCAGCGCGGCCGATGAGGCCGACAGGGCCGCGTCGAGCGCGGCGCCGCTGATGCGCATGGGCACCAGTTCGAAGCTGGGGATGTGCGACTGCACATTCTGGAGCAGTTCGGGCGTCGGGTCAGCAACGCAGCCGAGCAGGAGCCGGTTGCCCTCCATCTTGAGCGGAAGGACGCGGTGGCGGCGGACGAAGGTGAAGGGGAGCAGGGAGAGCGCCGCCGGGTCGGGATGCGACGCATCACCCTCGTAGAGCGGCATGGGGATGCGCTGGTTGGCATTCTTGAGCCGTTTGGCCAGCGCGCGCGCAATCGAGGCGCCGAAGCCGGGGAGCTTCTCGATGAGATTTGCAGTGTCGCGGGCCGAGAAGGCGACGACGCTTGTCGCGACGCGCGCGCTGAGCGTGGCGCTGCGGGGCTCGTCGAGCAGGATGCCCATCTCACCGGCTGTCATGCCGGAGCTGACCTGAGCGACGGCGACGCCTCCGACCACCACATCGAGCTGCCCTTCGACCACGAGGTAGAAGTGCTCCGCCCGGCTGTTCTCGGTGGCAAGCACCTCTCCGGGCTCAAGCGCCCAGAGCTCGGCGCGGGCCTGAAGATTGGAGAGCAGTTCGGGGCTCAGCCCGCTGAAGATATCGCAGGCCGCGAGGGCGGTGCGGATCCAATCGGCGAGCGCCGCGTCCACAGTAACCTTTTTCATGCTTCACCCTCAGCAACGATGCGAGCGCCGCAGTGGTTGCGGCCTGCGCGACATAGCACGCCCGACAACGGCGAGGGAAGCAATGGTCGCCCGGCGCGCGATCAAACCACTCACCTCGGCCGCGATTGGCGACACCGTACGCAATGGGCTAGGGACGCGCAGACGCCGTCGGAGTTCCGGTGCGGCACCCCCGCACCTGCCGAGCCCATGCGCCTTCCGCCACGCCTTTTGCCCCTCCTCGAACGGGGCCTCATCGATGCCGTTGTGCGCCCGCTCATGAGCGGCAAAGAGGCGCAGGTCTACCTCATCGAGAGCCAGGGCGAGCTCCGCGTCGCCAAGGTCTACAAAGAGGCCAACAACCGAACCTTCAAGAACCGGTCGAGCTACACCGAAGGACGCCAGACCCGGAACTCACGCGACCAGCGCGCCATGGGCAAGGGGTCGCGCCACGGACGAGAGCGAGACGAGGAGAGCTGGAAGGCGGCAGAGGCCGAGGTCATCTACAAGCTGGCGGCGGCGGGTGTCACGGTGCCGCAGCCCTTCGCCTTCCTCGAGGGCGTGCTGGTCATGGCCTGCGTCAGCGACGCCGATGGCGACCCCGCACCCCGCATCGGAGAGCTGACGTTCGACCGCGAAGAGTCGGCGGTGCTCATGCAGCAGCTCCTGCGCGAAGTCGTCCGCATGCTCTGCGCCGACACCGTCCACGGCGACCTCTCCGTCTACAACATCCTCTACGGCGCCCAAGGTCCGGTCGTCATCGACTTCCCGCAGGCCATCAACGCCCCGAGCAACCGCAACGCCCGCTCCATCCTCATCCGCGACGTTGCCAACCTGACGAGCCACTTCTGCCGCGGCCAGGCACCAGACACGCTCCGCTATGCGCAGGAGATGTGGGCGCTCTACGAGCAGGGCGAGCTCAAGCCCGACACGCAGCTCACCGGCCGGTTCGAACTCTCGCAGCACGAGATCGACGAGGAGGGGCTCATGCAGCATCTCTACGAGGTGGAGCAGGAAGAGATGAAGGCCCGCGCTCGGCGCGGCGAGGCCTGAGCAACGGGCAATTTCGGGTCGCGCGGGGCTGAACCTCAGCGCCAGAGTTCGAAGGCGAACGAGCCGGTGACCGAGTCTCCGTTCCGACGGGCATCCGAGGTCAGCGTGATGCTGCCTCGATAGCCGTAGCCGAGCAGATCGGAGGTGTCGGTCGCCGCGTCGTAGATTCCCCAAATCGCCGTGACGCCATCCTCCGACGGGATGGGGGTACCCGGTGCCGGGATCGCGCCGAGCGGGATGCTGACGTAGAGGAAGGTCAGCGCGTCGGGGGCGGTGAAGACGGGCATGGTGAGGATGGCGTTGGGGGTCTCGACGCCCGCCGACGCGCCCACGGCCGTAGGGAGAATTGGCTGGCCGTCGAAGATGCCGCCCAAGGTGCCGGTGCCGGTCTGAAAGGCGTCGGCCGCGGGGTGGGTACCAAGCGTTGTTTCGAAGGTGCCGGCGATCTGGCCGATGGGGCTGAGACAGATGGTGCCGCGCAGGTCGTAGTCCCAGGTGGGCGCCGTCGCATCGAGTTCCTCCGTGACGAAAGCCCGCTGCCGGCGGATGAAGTCGAGGAGCTGCGTCTGATCGTCCGCCTGCAGCGCGGCCTGGTCCGCTGTCAGGTAGGGGGCGATGCGGGCAGCGTCGGCGGCAATCTTGGCGGTCAGCGCCTCTTCGTTCCAGGCGGTGTCGAGGAGCCTGCGGAGCTCGCTTCGGTAGCGGGCCTGTGCCTCGGGGTGGAGGTAGAGGCGGCGGGCGATGATCCCGGTGGCGAAGACGGAGCGGGGTGCCAGCGCATCTTCGAAGAGCAGGTAGGGGCGGCGGAAGGTACCGTCGGGTCCCCACGGGATGAAGCGGAGCCGCTCGTCGCCCTCCGGCGCGTAGACGAAGAAGTTGTTGGTATCGCCCGTGTAGCCGTCCCAGTGGGCGGTCAGCACCTCTGCAGCCCAGAAGCGGTAGAAGCCCTCGAGGTCCATCTGCGCCGCGAGCGCGGCGATGAGCTGGTCGTCAGGGGCCTCGGCGGCGGCCATCAGTCGCTCGATGGGAGCGCGATAGGGGGTGGACTCGTTGGTCTTCTGGTCGAAGGTCCCGTCGTAGGGCTCGCGGAAGTCGGAGAGGGTTCCTTCGTAGAGCCAGCCGTTGTCGTCGCCGAACCGGAGTCGGAGGAAGGACTTCCGGACCGTTTCGACGTGGGTGTAGATGCCGAGGTCGCGGCCGTTCACCGTGACATGGGCGTAGTTGCAGCGCGGGGCGGGTACGCCGGCGGCGCGAAAGACCTCGTAGGCGAGGCAGGTGCGGAGCGCGGAGTCGTCCTGCTTGTTGTTGTTCAGGGTGAGCCGCTCGAGGGTGTGCCAACTCTGGTTGTCGATGTTTCGGTCGAGGTCGAGGAGCAGCGAGGGCCTGTCGCTGTCGAGCGAGCCGAAGAAGCCCTTCTTGCGGAGGCCGACCTGCGCGAAGGAGTCGCCATCCAGCGAGACCGTGGCCTCCTGCCAGTTGTAGGGGGAGGGTTCGGGTGCATCGAGGCAGTCGGCACCAAACTGGTTGAGCCCCGTGCGGCCCTCCACGCGGAGGGTATCCCAGTCTGCCTCCGGGAGGTTGATGACCACCTCCAGCACGCCGCTGCCCTCGAAGACAGCGGCCACCTCTGCGGCCTCGTCGGGGCCGGAATCGGGGGAGGTATCGGCTGCGCCGCTTCCGGAGCCATCTGAAGCGTCGGTACCAGCATCGGAACCAACCTCGCCGGAGCCATCAACGCCGGCGTCGGAGCCGAGTTCGCCGGAGCCCGAGCCGCCCGCAGCGTCATTCGCGCCGGAGGAGGTGCTATCGCTGTCGCACCCTGCGGCCACCGCCGCGAAGAGGAGGAGCGCAGCGAACGGCGAGAGGAATCCGGGACGGGGCAAGTTCATGCAGGACTCCAAAGTAGAACGGCCGCTTGGGCTAACGTTACGAAGACGCCCGACCAATATTCTGATTCCGATGGCTGTTGCACAGCGCGCGAGAGAATTCGCACTATCCCTTTCGCCGGCCGAACACCATTCCCGTGGTTCATCGCGCCGATGCGCCGAACGGCTGAGCGCGAGCTAGCCGCGGCCGCCCACCAGAGCCAGAACCGCATGCTCCACCGGGTGGTCATGCCCATCTGGTGGGTCACGATGCGGCCTTCGCGGTCGAGGTAGAAGGTGGTGGGAAAGACCGAGATGCCCCACTGTCGCGAAACGGAGTCGCTCCCGCGCAGCACAGGGTAGGTGAGGCCGCGCTCCTTCACGAAGGTGCGGAGTGCCGCCGCATCGTCGCCATCCTCGGCGACTGCGAGCAGGACTGCCTCTCCGCGCTCCGCCTCCACGGTGTTCAAGGCACCGAACTCCTGGCGGCAGACGCCGCACCAGGTGGCCCAGAAGTGGAGCATGACCGGACGGCCGCGGTAGTCGGAGAGGCGGTGGAGGTTGCCCTGCAGGTCGCGCAGGGCGAGGTCGGGCGCGGGGGTGCCGTCGGCAGCGAGGTCGCGACCGCGCCACGCCTGAACCCCGCCGACGACCAGCAGCACCAGCGCAACTTCGCCAGCAAAGCGGAGCAACCGGCTCTGGCGGAGTCGCCACAGCAGGCCGCGCGCCGCTGCCTCGCCACCCTCGCCGCTCTGCTGTTGGTCTGCCTCGTCACCCATCAAGCCCGCTTATCAGTCAACCCGTTGAGGGGCTAGCGGCGGAGGCTCGGTCGCGCAGCGCGTCATCGGCTCCGCAACGATTTCGCTTGGATTCCCACCGATGCACGCGGATAATCTTGCGCCTCTTCTCCCCAGTTCAATGGAATCTGCCATGGCTTCAGTCGCATTCAAGGCCCTCTCCCGTTTTGGCGGGCTCTCGGCCGCGGCCCTCTCGCTCACGCTGCTCGCCGCCTGCGGCACCGATGCCCCGGCTGCCGGCAGCATCGTCTGCAGTGCGAGTGCCGACTGCCCCGATGGCAGCGTCTGTGACGGCGGCTTCTGCGTCGCCTCGACAAATGTGACCGACTCCAGTGTAAGCGACACGGGAACGGCCGAAGATACCGCTTTGGATTCCACGGCCGATACGACCGCCGATACCACAACAGACACGACGCCCGACATCGACCCAGCGCTCTGCGGAAACGGCGTGATCGACGGCGCCGAGGCCTGCGACACCGCCATCGCCGCCGGCCAGCCGGGCGCCTGCCCCACCAGCTGCGACGCCGGCGCCTCCTGCACCACCGTCCGGCTTGAGGGCACCGACTGTGCCGCAGCCTGCGTAACCGCGCCTCTCGCCGAGTGCGTGAACGGCGACGGTTGCTGCGGCGACGGCTGCTCGGCGGCCGACGACGACGACTGCGACCCGGTCTGCGGCAACACCATCCTCGAGCCGGGTGAGCTCTGCGACCCGAGCGAGAGCTGCCCCACCGAGGCCTCCTGCGCCGACAGCTCCGCCTGCACGGCCGAGACGGTAAGCGGCAGCGCGGCGAGCTGCGACGCAGCCTGCGTCATCAGCGACATTACCCTCTGCGTGAGCGGCGACGGCTGCTGCCCCAGCAGCTGCACCAACGCGACGGACAGCGACTGCTCGGCCTCCTGCGGCAACGGCGTCGTCGAGCCCGGCGAGACCTGCGACGGGAACTGCCCCACCAGCTGCGCACCGTCCAATGTCTGCGCCACCGCCCGCCTCATCGGCAGCGCGGGGAACTGCAGCGCCGAGTGCGTGGAGGCTGCCATCACGGCGCCCGCCGACGCCGACGGCTGCTGCCCCGACGGCGCCAATGCCTCGGTCGACAATGACTGCTCCGCCGTCTGCGGCAACGGCGTGGTCGAGGGTATCGAGACCTGCGACGGCGCCTGCCCCACCTCCTGCAACGACACCAACGCCTGCACCACCGACAGCGTCGTCGGCAGCGCCGCCTCCTGCAACGCCGCCTGCGACAACGCTCCGGTGACCGTCTGCACGAACGGCGACGGCTGCTGCGCGCCCGGCTGCAACGCCAGCAACGACAACGACTGCTCCGCGGCCTGCGGCAACGGCATCCTCGAGCCCGGCGAGACCTGCGAGGGCGCCTCCTGCCCCACCTCCTGCGATGACGGCCTCGCCTGCACCGCCAACGTGCTGGTCGGCAGCGCCGGCAACTGCGACCTGGCCTGCACCTTCCCCGCTATCGTGAACGCGGCCGACGGCGACGGCTGCTGCCCCGCCATCGCGAACGCCAACAACGACAACGACTGCGCCCCGGTCTGCGACAACGACGTCGTCGAGTTCGGCGAGACCTGCGACCCGCTCGCCTCCTGCCCGGTCCTGGCCGCCTGCGAAGATGGCGACTTCTGCACCATCGACACGCTCGACGGCGCCGCCTGCGGCGTCGCCTGCGCCCGCACCACCATAACCACGCCTTCCTCCGGCGACCTCTGCTGCCCCTTCGGCGCCAACGCCAACCTCGACACCGACTGCGACCCGACCTGCGGCAACAGCGTCGTCGAGTCCGGCGAGCTCTGCGACGGCGCCTGCCCCACCTCCTGCCCCGATGACGGCAACCTCTGCACCGGCGAAGTTCTGACCGGCACGACCGGCACCTGCGACGCCCTCTGCACCCACCCCGCCATCACCGCCTGCGCGAATGCCGACGGCTGCTGCGCGCCCGGCTGCACCTCTGCCAACGACACCGACTGCGTCTCGGCCATCGACACCAACAGCCCCGTCACGGTGACCAGCAGCTGCCTCACCCTCGGCCTCCCCGGCCCCGCGCAGGGCGCCATCTTGGTCACCCTCCGTGATGCCCGCGGCAACGCCGTCAACGCCGCGACCGTCTCGATGAGCACCACGCTCGGCACCCTCTCTGCCGTCTCCTCGAGCGGCAACGAGTACTGGGCCACCCTCTCTGCCCCCGGCACCGGCGCGGGCACCGCCACCATCTCGGTTACCGCCAACGGCATCGCGCTGGCGACCCGCCCCGCCATCACCATCGCCGACCGCTTCAGCGACGTGACGGGCGGCACGGGGGGCTGCGGCGCCGACGGCAACGTCCGCGTCCGCGCTGTTGACCCCGCAGGCAACCCCATCGCCGGCGCCGTCGTGATGGTCGGCACCGCGCCCGCCGCGACCTCGCTCGTGACAACCTACCGCGGCGCAGCAAGCGGCTCGAACAACGCCACCACCGATGCCGATGGCTACGCGGTCTTCCGCGACTTCGGCACCACCCTCGACGGCACCGTGACGGTCACGGCCGGCGCCGCCAACCGCGAGTATGTGACCTTCACCAGCTCCAACGCCGCCGACTTCGTCCTCCCGCTTCGTCCGCTCCGCCCCACCGTCCAGACGGGAACCTACGCGGGCGTGCTCTCCGGGATCAACGCGAGCGGCAACATCGAGGCAGGCCTCATGCTGGCCGACACCGACCTGAACAACCTCGCGACCTTCTCCTTCGCCGGCCTGCTCTCGCGCAACGCCTGCGTCGCCATCCCCATTGTCGGCAACGCCGCCGTGCCAAACAACGTCTACCTGCCTCGCCAGACCGTCATCATCCTTACCCTCGCCGAGAAGCGTTATGCCTCCGCGGCAACGACCTATGGCAACCGCTTCCTCTACGGACTCGGCGGCAACCTTCCTACCAGTGCGGTTACGGGTGGGAACCTCACCGCTGCCCTCGGCACCCTCACCCTCACCAACTTCGGCGGCGCCACCGCCACCGTCAACGCGGCCGGTCCGACCACCCGCGACATCGCGCTGAGCACCACGCTGCGCAACAACGTGGGCTGCAGCCTGAGCAACTACCCGGCCGCGTCGGACGTCTTCTGCGTCTCGGTCGGCGACATCGACTCGGGCGGCGCCTCGGCCCTCACACCCGGCGAGGGCCGCCTCATCTTCAACGGTTTCAAGACCGCTGTCGCCGGCACCAACACCGCGACGGCCGTCAACCTCGCCAACCTGACCACGGTCGACAACGTCGGCGCTCTCGCCAACATGGACTACCTCGCCATCACGGCCGCCTTCTACAACGACAAGGCCCGCGCCGGCATCCCCGCAGGCGCCGCCAACGGCACCTCTGCCATCTTCAACCGGGCGGGCGCAGACCTCTTCGCTGGCAACCCGACCGTCAGTTTCAACAACTACCTGCCCATCCGCTCCGTGGCCCGCACCAGCCGCGCCTTCACGCTCGGCGCGGCCACCAACGCCACCTCGCCCGCAGCGCCCGACTTCACCGAGCTGAACATCAAGCAGGTGGTCAACACCACCTACACCGGCTGCGCCGCCAACGACTCCACCGAGAGCACCCGCTACCCGGTCTGGCGCGTCATTGCCCCCGCCACCGCCACCGCCGTCTCGCTCCCCACGCTGCCCGCCGGCTGGCCCCGCGCCACCCTCGCCGGCGACCTCAGCGGCCTCGTCGACACCACCGCCACGGCCGAGAACGACAGCCTCGAGGTCACCGTCGCGACCACCGACATGGGCCTCCTTCCGGGCTTCTCCTACGGTGCCTTCCGGTTCGCAGACTTCGTGAAGTATGCGACCCACGTCTCGTCGAACCAGGCCGGCTTCTAGGCCATGAAGCCGGGCCGCGCGGCGAGGTAGTTCACAAACGCCTCGCCCAGCCCCGACGCCCGGAGGAAGGCTGCCGTCGTCGGCGTGCGGCGCGGCTCCTCACCCTGCTCCACCACCCGCGACGGCCAGTCGGCGTTGAGGATGGCCGAGCGGCCGAGCGCCACCGCAGAGGCGCCGAGCGCGAGCTGCGACTCGGCCTCTTCGCGCGTCCAGATGCCGCCGGCCGAGACCACGGGCAGGTCGGAAGGGAGCGCCTGCACGAAGAGCGGCACGGGGTGCTCCGCGGGCCGCTTGATCGTCATGTTGGCGGCGTTCCAGAGCGAGATGTGCAGGAAGTCTGCGCCGTCGTCCGCGAGCCACTTCGCCACCTGCAGGCTCTCGTCGAGGTCGAGCCCCGTGAGGTTGCCAAAATTCTCGGGCGAGAGCCGTACGCCGACGATGAAGCCAGGCTGAACGACAGCGCGGATGCCCTGCATCGCCGCGCGCAAGAGCCGCGCACGCCCTTCGAGGGAGCCGCCCCAGCCGTCCGTGCGACGGTTCATGGTGGAACTCAGGAACTGGCAGAGGAGGTAGCCATGGGCACCGTGCAGTTCGACGCCCTTGCCGCCCGTCTGTTCGATGCGGAGCGCGGCGGCGATGA
>CAIQPA010000021.1 GCA_903873545.1 uncultured delta proteobacterium | reverse complement strand
TCGGCGTTGCCGACCAGGCCGATGCCGCCGCCCACGCAGAAGCCGTTGACGGCCGCGATGAGGGGAACCTCGCACTCGTAGACGGCCTTGAAGGCGGCGTAGCAGCCTCGGTTGGCGCCGACGAGGGCGGTGTGACCGGTGGTCCGCTGCATCTCTTTGATATCCACGCCGGCGTTGAAGCCGCGGCCCTCCGAGCGGAGGAGGACGACACAGACAGCAGGGTTGCGGCCCGCGGCGGTGACGGCCTCGGCGAGGTCGAACCAGGCCTGCACGGGCAGGGCGTTCACGGGTGGGAAGTTGACCACCACCTCGGCGATGCCGTCGCGTATCTCGGTCGTGATGGGCATGGTGCGCTCCGCGGTTTGGAGCGCTCCGCTCCGTGCGAGGCGCAACCCTACTCCGAAACTAGAACATGTTTCAATGCCTCCGCTCGGCCTCTGCTTCGCTTGGGCGGGACGGTCGCTCAAAGGATGCAACCGCGGGCACAGGATGCTAGAGCGCTCACGAATCACAGACTGGCGGACCCATGGTCCACTCCCCAGGCAGGCTCTTCATGAAGCTCCAGAACCTCTTTGTTGCTGCCATTGCGCTGATGCTCGGCGGCTGTTTTGCCCCCGGCGACATCCCAGACACGGCGGGCGCCCACCTGGCCGGCTCCATCCCTCACACGGAGGAGGGCTTCGTCTTCGGCACCAACGAATGGTTCATCCGCACCGGGCCGAACCCGGGTGGCGCCGGTCCCAACTACTGGGGTAGCGGCAAGGAGTCGGTCGAGGTGGTCGACAACAAGCTCCACCTCCGCATCGCCCAGGTGAACGGCCGCTGGACCTCCGCCGAGATTATGACCCCGATCCCGGACGGAAAGCGTGGCGCGGTCATCACCATCACCAGCCCGACCCATGACCTCGACCCGCGGCTGGTCATCGGCATGTTTGCCTACCGCGACGACCAAAACGAACTCGACATCGAGATCAGCCGCTTCGGCAGCCCCGTTACCCTCACCAACGCCCAGTATGCGGTGCACTCGCCCCGAGGTGGCGTGGAAAAGTTTCCATTCACGATCACCGCGACCCCCGACTCGCCGCTGACCATGCACACGCTGACCTGGGGTCCGCGGGTGAGCCCCGGCGTGGGTCTCGGGATTGAGCCCATCTCGTTTGCCACCGATGGCGCGGGTGTGCGTGAAAACTGGGACTACTCCGGCTCGCCCGTCAACCTGCAGCGGGCCTGGCTGCACCTCAATGTCTGGCTCTACGAGGGGAAGGCGCCCGCCAACGGTCAGCCGATCGATGTCGAGATCGGCTCCATCCGCTTCTACTAACCGGAACCACCCGGGCGCCCTCCGGGGCGGCGCCGGCTCGCGAAGAGGTACCTATGTCGAACGCCGCGCTTGAAAAAATCTACGACGATCGTCGCCTCTTTGGCCACCCGGTCGGCCTCGGCGTGCTCTTCCTGACTGAGATGTGGGAGCGCTTCTCCTACTACGGCATGCGCGGGCTCCTGAAGCTCTACATGGTGAACTACCTCTTCGTCGTCTCGCGCCAGGTCGTGCAGGGCGGCGAGGCGACGGCGGCGGGCGATCCGAACGCGGTCATCGGCTGGAACTTCATCCGCAACCTCATCGACAGCGACCCAACGACGCCGGTCGGCGCCTACGCCTCGGTGCTCTACGGCTGGTACACGGGCCTCGTCTACGCGACCCCCATCCTCGGCGGCTACCTCGCCGACCGCTACTGGGGACAGCGCAAGACGGTCATCCTCGGCGGCGCCCTCATGGCGCTCGGCCACTTCGCCATGGCCTACGAGAACTGGTTCTTCATTGCGCTCCTGCTGCTCATCATCGGCAACGGCGCCTTCAAGCCCAACATCTCGACCCAGGTTGGCAACCTCTACCGGCCCGGCGACCCGCGCCGCGACGGCGCCTTCACCATCTTCTACATGGGCATCAACCTCGGCGCCTTCATCTGCAACCTCATCTGCGGAACGCTGGCCGCGACCAAGGGGTGGCATTGGGGCTTTGGCGCCGCAGGCATCGGCATGCTGCTCGGTCTGATCATCTACATCTTCGGCCAGTCGAGCCTCGCGCCCGACAGCCTCACTGTCGCCCGCGAGAAGGCCACCGATGATGCTCCCGCGACCCGCGCGCCGCTGAATGCCGCGGAGTGGCAGAGCGTGAAGGCCCTCATCCTCCTCTGCATGCTCAACATCGTCTTCTGGGCCGTCTACGAGCAGCAGGGCAACACGATGCAGACCTGGGCTGACGAGAAGACCGTCTGGCCCCTCATCGGGAGCTTCCAGGTGCCCGCGACCTGGTTCCAGTCCATCAACCCCTTCTTCATCTTTGCGCTCGCCCCCCTCTTCGACATGCTCTGGCGCTGGCAGGCCTCGCGCAACCAGGAGCCGACGAGCGTGCAGAAGATGTCGATCGGCGCCGGCCTGCTCGGCCTCTCCTTTATCATCATGGTCTTTGGCGCCCGCGCCATCGGCGACGGTGCCGGCAGCTGGTTCTGGCCCGTCTCCTGCACCATCCTGCTGACCATCGGCGAGCTCTACCTTTCGCCCATCGGCCTTTCGCTTGTGACCAAGGTCTCGCCCGCCCGCATCGTCTCCATCATGATGGGCGTCTGGATGGCCTCGAGCTTCTTCGGCAACATCGTCTCGGGCTACATCGGCCTGTTGTACGAAAAGGAGATTGTCTCGAACGAGAACTTCTTCTGGATTCTGACCGGGCTTGGACTGGCGACGGGCGCTCTCATGTGGGCTTTCTCCAAGCCGCTCGACAAGATCATCGCCCGGAGCCAGGGCGACGCCGTCGCGGCCGAGTAGCGTCGTGCAGCTCCCCACCTTCCAAGAGGCGCTGGCCGGCTACGAGGCCATGACCTCCCGCACCACGATGGGGGCGCTCGGCATTGTGCTGACAGACTTCAGCGCCGACCATCTGGTGCTCGAGATGCCCATCACCGATGCCGCCCGGCAGCCCATGGGGCTGCTCCACGGCGGGGTGAACATGGTGCTGGCTGAGTCGGCCGCGAGCATGCATGCGGCGCTCACCTGCGACACCTCCAAGGAGGCGCCTGTGGGCATCGAGATCAACGGCTCCCATATCCGCTCCGCGAAGGAGGGACGGGTGCGGGCGACAGCGAAGGTCATCCGCCGCAGCAGGACCC
Source organism: uncultured delta proteobacterium (assembly GCA_903873545.1). GTDB lineage: Bacteria > Myxococcota_A > Bradymonadia > REDH01 > REDH01 > CAIWGR01. Next base: position 203 of record CAIQPA010000021.1, on the reverse strand, counting down.
TCGTGGTGCATGAGATTGAGATGACGCTGGTGGAGACAGGCGAGCTGCTCTGCATCTCGCGTGTGACCAACCTCTACCGGCCGCACCGGTAGCCGCGGGCTACTGCTTCGGGACGAAGGAGTTGACCAGGCCGACCATCGCCTTCTCTTCGGCGGTGATGACCTCGGCATGGCCGACACACTTGAGGAAGTAGGGGTCGCCGG
>CAIQPA010000020.1 GCA_903873545.1 uncultured delta proteobacterium | reverse complement strand
CCTTCGTGAGACAGCGCGGGCGATTCCGCAGTCGGGCGAGGCTACCAACTGCGGAGATTGGCCGTCAAGCCGCAAAGGGTCTCAGGGGGCGGCGGCGACCGACCAGGAGGCCACGCTCTGCGCTCCGCTCTCCAGCAGCGCTGCGGCACAGGCGATGGCGGTCGCGCCGGTCGTGGTGACATCGTCAACCAGCAGCACACGCAGCCCTGCGACGGAGCGGGCCCTGTAGGCGCCCAGAATGTCGCGCCGCGCGTCACGCCCCTTGGAGCTCTGCGCCTCGCCGTGCAGGTGGCGCGTGAGGCTGCTCTGCCGCATGGGCGCTTGTGTGGCTCGGCTCACACCGCGGGCAATGAGCAGGGCCTGGTTGTAGCCCCGCTCACGGAGCCGCTCGCGGGAGAGGGGGACGGGCACGATGAGGTCGAAGGGTGCGCGCGGCGGCGCGAGCGTGGCGGCAGCGAAGCCGAGCGCTCTGCCCCGCCAGGGCTCGTTCTGGAACTTGAGGCCGTGGACGGCCTGCCGGAGCGGACCCTGGAACCAGGCTGCTGCCTCGCGCGAGGCGAGCGGTGGCTCGATGGGCAGCCGTACAGCGAGCATGAGGCCGGCGCATCGGTCGCAGAGCCCGGCAGCATCGCCGTCGAGTGGGCCGATGCAGATGGGGCAGCGCGGAGGAACGAGGAGGTCGAGAAGCGCAGCAAGCATGAGGAGCCGGGTCGGAGAGGGGTGACACTCTCCTTGTCGTCGCCGGCGTGCTCCGTGTTGCAGGCGGTCGCGCTATTTGTGGTAGGGCTCGCCGCGAACGATGCTGAAGCCGCGGTAGATCTGCTCAAAGACGACCACCCGGGCCAGTTCATGCGGCAGCGTCATCGGGCCGAGCGACCAGCGCCAGTCGCAGGCCTGCAGCAGCGCGGCGTCGTGGCCATGCGAGCCACCGAGCATGAGGCCCCAGTGGTCGGGACCGAACTGCATCGCCTTCTCGAGCTTCCGCGCGAGGGCGACCGAGTCCACCATCTCGCCGCGGCTGTCGAGCGCGATGCGGAAGTTGCAGCTCCGGGTGGCCTCGAGCAGCGCCTTGGACTCCAGCGGCTGCGCCTCGACCATGGAGCGCTCATGCACCTCGCGGATCTCCACCACCTGGGTGGTCGCATAGCGCTTGATGCGGCCGAGATACTCTTCGGCTGCCGGCGCAAACAGTGCCGGCCGCAGCCGGCCCACCGCTGCGACGGTCAGCTTCACGCGCGCCGCTTTCCGAAGTCGGGGTCTTCAGATTCCGGCGGCGGCTCAAGCGGCATGCGAGGCGCATCGGAGAAGATGCTCTCGATGGGGATCTCGAGGCGGTGCTGGTCGCAGAAGGAGTGGAGGATGACATCGCCAAAGTCCACAAGGACCCAGTCGCCCACAGCCACACCTTCGATGCCGATGGGGCGGTACTTGAGCGGCCGGAGCTCGTCGACGACATGCTCGGCGATGGAGGTCGCGTGCCGCTCGCTGGTGCCGTGACAGACGACCAGGAAGTCGGTGTAGGAGGTCATACCGCGCACATCGAGAACGCGGACATTGCGGGCCTTCATGTCCCAGGCGGCCTCAGCAACGGCCAGCGCCAGAAGCGCTCCGTCGTAGGTCGAGGGCGACTCGTTGGGCTCGATAATGCGGGCCTTGGAGCGGTCGCGCGGGGAGGTCTCTTCTTTCTTCGTCGTCATCGAATCTGTCCTTCCCCTTCGACAACAAAGCGAAGGGTGGTAAGTTCACGG
>CAIQPA010000019.1 GCA_903873545.1 uncultured delta proteobacterium | reverse complement strand
GGGCCGGAAGAGGGCCACGTCGCGGTGGGGCTGCCAGCGGAGGGGGAAATAGCCGCGGGTGACGGGCGCGACGAGGCAGGCGCCGGGCCGGATGAGGAGGAACTCGAGGTCGGGCGGCGGCGGCTGGCGCTCTTCGCGCTGCGGGGGACGGCCGCCGTTGCGGTTGTCGCCGTTGCGGTTGTCGCCGTTGCGGGGGCCACGCTGCTGGTTGCCCTGCTGCTGGCCGCCGGGGGCGCCCTGGCGGGGGGAGTTCGAGGCGGGGCGATCGGAGCGGTCGGTGGGCTTTGCCATGAGACTGCGTCTGCTGGTTCGGGTGTGTGCGCGCGGCACGGGAGCGGCGGTTGCTAGCACGAAGGGTGGGAGGTTGCGAGAGCGGCGGTTCTGCTTGCGGTTGGCGAGGCAAGCGATCATGCACACAAGACTCGTTCACCCCGTGCGTCCTCCCCGATGCCAGCCACCTTTTCACACCCGGCGGCCATCCTTCCGCTGCGTCGCTGGGCGCCCCGCTGGTTCGACACCGTCGGACTCGTCATCGGCAGCATGGCGCCCGATCTGGGCTACTTTCTGTTGCTCTTCGACGGTGCCTCGAAGGCACACACACCGGCGGGACTTTTCTTCATCACCCTGCCCTCCGCGCTGGTCGTCTGGGGGCTGCTGCAGCTGTCGTGGCCAACGCTCAGCCGGGTCTTTCCACCGGCCCACGCCGGCTTCCTGACCGATTCGATTTTGGCGCATGGGCCGGTGCGTGGGCGGCAGTTTGGGCGGCTCTCACTCTCGATGCTGACGGGCGGCGCGACCCACCTTGCGTGGGACTCCTTCACCCACAAGCAGGACTGGTTTGTGGCGGCCGTTCCGGCGCTCCGCACGCCGATTCCGATTGCCTTCGGGTTCGAGGCGCCCGGCTACTATCTGCTGCAGCATGGTTCATCGCTGCTGGGGCTGGTGGCCTTGGTGGTGGCCTATCGGCGGGCGATGGCGGCGAGCTCATGGCGGGCAAAGCCGGGGTTCCGCGCCTGGCTGCCGCTGCTGCTGGTCGGGCTGGTCGCGGCGGCCCTTGGGAGTGCGAGCGCGGTGCCCATGGCTGCCGGTTTCGAAGGCTCCCGGGCAGTGCGGACATTTGCCTTCCGGACCGTGACGCACAGCATGGCGCTGGGACTGATTTTTGCCTGGTTGTGGGGCCTCTGGCTGAGCCGGCTGGAGCGGCGGCGGCGAGCGGAATCGAACGGTTGATTGACCAGATTGCCCTGCGAAAGGCCTCGTTGCAGCGGCGACGCAGGGTTGGATGTGGCCCGAGATGAGCAACCACAGCCCCATCGAGCGGAAGACCTACCGGCAGCTTGGCGAGTAGGGTTCGGAGATGCTTCCAAATTTCTTCACCCCGCGCCCTTGGCGTGGTAGAGGGCCGACAGGTTTGGCTTTCAGAGAGCTGTACGCGTGGGCGAGCTTGTTGCTCCCGAGGTGCAGTAGTGATTGTGATTCCCCTACCCCTTTGAGGTAACCATGAACCGGTCGACTGCTCGTTTCTCGTTCTCGATTCTGACCGCCGCCCTCCTTGGCATCTCCGCGCTCAGCGCCGGTTGCCAGCCCCCCGCGCCCGCCCCTGAGGCGGTCAAGGACGAGTTCGACGCCCGCGCCTGGTACGAGAAGTACTCGAAGGAGGTCGTTGAGGGCCGCAACCTCGACAAGGCCGTTTCGGACTACTGGACCGAGAATGTTGTCTATCACAACATCGACAAGACGCAGGGTGGCGCGGCGGTCAAGGCTGCCCTTACCCCCTACTACGACGCCTTCACCGACGTGAAGATCACGATCGACGACGTCATCTACCAGGGCAACACCGTTGCGGCGCGCGTGACCTTCGAGGGCAAGCACACCGGCAAGGTTGGCGACATCGCCCCGACCGGCGCGACGGTCAAGCAGCAGATCACCAACTGGTATGTCCTCAAGGAGGGCAAGATCAGCGACATCTGGTCGCTGGCCGACTCGGCGCAGGTCCTTTCGGCGATTGGCGCGAAGGCTGCTCCGGCCCCCGCTGCTGAGGCTTCGGGCTCGGGCGCAGGTTCGGGTTCGGGCGCCGCTGCTCCGGCCCCCGCCGCTCCGACCGGAAAGTAAGAACAGAAGACAGCTCATGATTCGACTTCTCGACCACTTGGTGGCGGGCGGGCTCTCCGCCGCAGACGCCAAGCGGGCGTTGTCCTCCGGCAAAGTTTTCTACCGCGGTATCCCCGTGGGAGATCCTGTTCGGATGGTCGAGGGGTCGAGGGTGAAGCTCAACATGAGCGCGCCCAAGACGCGCCCAAGCACCGAGCCCCATATCGTCTTCTCCGATGACCACCTTGCGGTCATCATGAAGCCGTCGGGCATGCTTTCCGTGGCCGCTCCTGGCCGCCGCGGCGAGCCCGAGCTTCTCGGCTGGGCCCGTCAACGGCTCGGCGAGGTGCACCGGGTGCACCGGCTCGATGAAGACACCTCCGGGCTCATCCTGGTGGCGCGGAGCGAGAGGATTCGCTCCTATCTCATCACGCTCGTGTCGCTCCACCGCATGGAGCGTGGCTACCTCGCCTTCGTGGCCGGCAACGTGCCCAACAAGCCGCGGAAGATTGTCTCGGTGATTGCGCGCGATCGCGGCGACGGCATCCGTGGCGCCAACGAAGAAGAGGATGGCAAGGAGGCGGTGACCCACCTCGTGCGGTCGCAATCCTTCGGCATGGCCAGCCTGGTCGAGCTCAAGCTTGAGACGGGCCGGCAGCACCAGATCCGCATCCACATGTCGGAGGAGGGCCACCCTGTGCTCGCCGACAAGCTCTACGGCCGGCCCATGCCGCGTGCACCGCGGCTTGCGCTGCACGCCTTCAAGCTTGGGTTCCGCCATCCCGTGACCACCGACGATGTCCGGTTCGAGGTCCCGCTTCCTGATGACCTCGAGCGGCTCAAGTGCCAGCTCACGGCGCAGGCCGAAGAGAAGGCGGCGGAGCGTGCTGCTCGGGCAGAGCGGTTCTCGAAGCCGCCGCAGGGCTAGGCGCGAGCCAACGGCCCCGCGCTGTTGTTACTCGCCACCCGCAAGGCCGAGCGAGGCCTCGGAAGCGAAGATGGTCTCGCCGTGCTGGCTGCGATCGAGCCCCTCCTCTTCGTCGTCGGCCGTGACCCGCATGGGGGTTACGAGGTCGACCAGCTTGAAGATGGCGTAGGAGACCACGAAGACGTAGGTCGAGACGACCACCAGCGCGAGCAGGTGCATGAGGAAGAGGTGGGTGTTGCCGGCCAGCAGGCCGTCGGCACCCGCGCCGTTGACCGACTTGGTGGCGAAGACGGCCGTTGCGAGCATGCCGACCATGCCGCCGACACCGTGGCAGGGGAAGACGTCGAGGGTGTCGTCGAGCGCCGAGTTGCTGCGCCAGTGGGCGATGGCGTTGCAGGCGATGGCGGCGATGGTGCCGATGGCCATGGCGCTGCCCACCGAGACGAAGCCGGCGGCGGGGGTGACCGCCACAAGGCCGACGACCGCGCCGATGCTGGCGCCGAGCGCGCTGATGCGGCGGCCGCGGACGGCGTCAAAGAAGACCCAGGCGAGGGCGGCAGCCGCTGCGGCGGTGTTGGTGGTGAGGAAGGCCGAGACGGCGAGGTCGTTGGCGGCGAGCGCGCTGCCCGCGTTGAAGCCGAACCAACCGAACCAGAGCAGGCCGGTGCCAATGAGCACGTAGGGGATGTTGGCGGGCGGATGGCTCTGCCCCTTGGCGTAGTCCTTGCGCTTGCCGAGGGCGATGGCGCCGGCGAGGGCGGCGACGCCGGCCGACATGTGGACGACGGTGCCGCCGGCAAAGTCGAGCACGCCCCACTGGCGGAGGAAGCCGTTCGGGTGCCAGGTCCAGTGGCAGACAGGGGCGTAGACCAGCAGCGAGAAGAGGATCATGAAGAGCAGGTAGCTGGAGAACTTGACCCGCTCGGCGAAGGAGCCGGTGACGAGCGCCGGGGTGATGACGGCGAACTTCATCTGGAAGAGGGCGAAGAGGGCGAAGGGGATGGTCCCTGCGAAGGCCGCGTTGGGCGCACCACCGACATTGCGGAAGAAGGCGAAGGTGGTGGGGTCTCCGATGAGGCCGAACCCTTCACTTCCGATGCTGTCGCCGAAGGCGAGTGAGAAGCCGACAGCGACCCAGAGGATGG
>CAIQPA010000018.1 GCA_903873545.1 uncultured delta proteobacterium | reverse complement strand
AGCGCGGAGCCATGGTTGGTCGAGGCGCTGTAGAGCGGGCGGTGGTTGAGGAGGATCTTCCAGGTGGCGTCGGCGTTGGCCTCGAGCGAGGCGTCAAGGAAGTCCTTGTAGGTGGTGCCGAGCTTCGAAATCTCGTCGAGCGGGGTGTCGCACATGGAGACGACCACAAGGTTGCCGTAGCGCATCACAAAGTTGCGCTCGCGGTCGGGCAGCGCGAACTGGGCGAAGTAGGTCACGACGACCTGGTCATGGTTGCCGTTGGTGGGCACGAAGGGAACCTGCGAGAGAGCGTTGGAGCCCTTCTGGAACCAGAGGTCCCACTGCGCCTGCACGGGGCCAACCTCGACGGCGTCGCCCGAGAAGAGCATGAAGTCTGCGCCCTTCTCGAGGAGCTGGTCGGTCGCGGTCTTCCAGGAGTCATAGGTGGGGGAGCGGGTGTCTCCAACGACCGCGAAGGAGAAGGGGGCGGTGCTGCCCTTCTCAGGGGCCGTCACGAAGCTCTTGACCTCGCTCCAGCCACCCTCGCCACCGACCTTGTAGTAGTAGGTCTTGGAGGGCTCGAGGTCGCACATATGGACCTCGTGGGTGCGGCGGTTGGTCAGGCCCGAGTAGGCGAAATTGTAGCCGTAGTACTCTCGGTCGAGAGCATCGGGCGACTCACCGAGCCGCACGACCGACGAACGGTTGGCCTCTGAGGTCACCCAGAGCAGCGCGGCGGTGCGCGAGGCGTCGTCGGTGGGGAAGGTGATGCGGACAACCTGAGGGAGGTCGGTCGAAGTGCCACAGCTCAGGCGACGCTTGGAGGTGCCGAGCAGCTTGGGGATCTCGTAGCTGCAGGAGCGGGGCACATAGGCGGTCCCGAACTCGCCCGTCAGTTCGCAGTCGCGGGCGATGTAGTTCCCATCAGCGTCGACGGGCTCGAGCGAGAGCTCCTCCGCGCCGCTGCCCGAACCGTCGGAGCCGCCGCCCGAACCGTCCGTTGCAGCGTCCCCGCCGGATCCGTCCGCGCCCGCATCCACTGCAGCCACTGGCTCGGTATCGAGACGCGAGCAGCCCGCCAACATCGTAAGTCCAATCAACAGCAAAATGGTCGCGCGCATCGCTCTGCCTCCCAAGAAGGTTCGTTGGGGGCCGTTCTAGGGCGGACCCCGAACGCTGCGCAACTCTCCCGAATCACTTTGCCAAAAAGTCGCCTTTCCAACCCTGCTTCGCCACAATCTGCGACCACTCTGTGGCTCTCACGCGAGGTACCCCATGCGCCGTCTCTCTCTGCTCACGCTCCTGCCGCTCCTCAACCTGCTGGCACCTTCGGCGGCCCACGCCATCGATGTGGTGAAGCTGGAGGACGGCACCCGCTTCGCCTTCTCGGGCTATGCGCAGCCCTACTTCCGCGTCGTAGAGAACCCCTGCCAGCAGACGCTCGTCCCGGGGACGGAGGAGGCTCCTGGCCAGCCCACCTGCACGCGCTCCATTATCCCCGACGGCTTCGGCCTGCAGCATGTGCGGCTCGTCTTTGAGGGCGAAAACCCCGGCCGCGGCAAGTTGAACCTCGAGATCGCGACCGCGCCCAACGTTGAGCTCATCGAGATGGATCTCGGCTTCGAACTCGCGCCACATACCGGCCTCCGGGTCGGTCGCATGAAGGTTCCCTACAGCCGCGGCGGTCTGGTCTCCGAGAGCCGCTCCCAGTTTGTCGTCCGCACCGACCAGTCCACCCTCACCACAGGCCGGCAGCTCGGCGTGGCGCTCAAGCAGACGCTCGACCTCGGCGGCATCGCTGAGTTCGCCTCGCTCGAGGTCGGCGCCTTCAACGGCGACAAGGAGGCCGAGCGCTCCACGATCAACAACATCGACGAGGAGTTCCTCTACACCGCCCGGCTCGTTCTTCAGCCGACGGGCAAGCTCAAGAAGCTCTACGAAGGAGACCTCCGCCCCATCGGCGAGCGTAACCAGCTCCACGCAGCACTCGGACTGGGCGCGACCACCGAGATCAACGCGAACGAGGATTACGAGCAGATCCGGGCCGGTGCCGACCTCAATGTTCTCTATGGCGGCATGTCGCTGCTCGCCGAGTCTCTCTACCTAGAACGCAGTTTCACAGCCGATGTCGACATCGACTACTCTGGGCTTGGCTGGGCTGTGGCAGCGGGCGCCTTTGTGCCGGGCAGGTGGACGAACGAGCACCTCGAGCTCGCGGCCCGCTACGAATGGTTCGACCCGAAGGCCGCGGCCGATGTTGCGAGAGCCGCTGAGATCCGTGCCCAGGCGCCGGGAAGCGGCTACGCCCGCCCAGATGGCGCGCAGGCTCGGTCGGTCCTGACGACCGGCGCCAACATCTACTTCGCCGGCCACGACTTCAAACTCCAGCTCAACTATGTGCGCCGCACCGAGCTTGAGGACTGGGAAAAGTCGGTCGCGAACCCCGAGGAGCCCTTCACCCTGCCGGCCAGCCGTGAGGTGGATGACAACTCGTTTGTGGCGCAGTTGACCTACCGCCTCTAGGCTAGGGGCCGAAACCGGCGATCGCGCCGGCACGGGAGCCAACCTTCATGGCAGAGCCCCTCCGGCAGAACCAGTACACGGACACATCGCTGCCCCATCGCGCGCTGTTCGTCTGGAGCCGTGAGGACTTTCCCTTCTATGCCCGGCTGGCCATCGAGAGCCTGCTGGTCAATGCACCCGACTTCGAGGTGCAGCTCCACCTCTTCGGCGAGACGCCCGAGACCTCGCCCCACTTCCGGGCGGTACGGCGCCGCAGCCGGGTGACCATTGAGCACCACGTCCGGCTCCCGTCGGGGACGACGGCGCGTCAGGCAGGCCTCGCGCTGCTTCACGAACGGGGCGGTCTGCTCATCGACGTTGGCACGCTGATCACGGCTCCGATTCACACCCTGCTGGGCTCGTCCGGCGCGCTGTCGGAGGAGTTTGTGCCTGCAGTGGCAGCGGTGGACGGAGAGCGCGGGCTCTTCGCCGCGTGGGGCAGCCGGCTTGCGGCACTGGCCACACGCCTGATGTGGATGCTCTGCCCAACAACCTTGCAGCCCGAGCTCGAGCAATTCTCATCCTTCCAGTGGCTCAATCGCCGCTGGCTCGT
>CAIQPA010000017.1 GCA_903873545.1 uncultured delta proteobacterium | reverse complement strand
TGGCTGACCGGGCTGTCCCTGCGGACGACCATCGCGGCGCTCGCCGGGCTGACCGCCCTGCCCCTGTGGACGACCATCGCGGCGCTCGCCGGGCTGACCGCCCTGCCCCTGTGGACGACCATCGCGCCGCTCGCCGGGCTGCGCCGGAGCTCGACCGTCACGACGCTCTCCGCCCTGCTGCCTGCCGGGCGCCTGACCCTGCGGGCGACCCTCGCGGCGCTGCACGCCCTCGCCACGGGGGGCGCGGTCGGGCTGGCTGGCCTTGGAGAGCATCTCTTCGGCGCCCGCGTTGGTGGTGTCGGACCAGAGATAGCCCTCTACGTCTGCTGCGCGGCTGCGCTCGCCGCCTGCGCCATCGCTGGTCCCCGAGCCGAGTCCGCGGCTGGCGCGGCGGCGGTTGAGGACCTGCATCTCGCGTGAGGTGCCGGCGGCGATCTCTTCCGCAGTGAGCTGGCGGCCGAGCAGGACGAGGTCTGCGACAGCGAACCAGGCCGAGCCTTCGCCGGCGAGCCGGACGCGGCCGCGCTGCGAGATGAGGTCGAATTCCTTGAGTTCGCCGGGGCCCTGCGGCGTGAGGACGCCCGTACCGTTCTTCGGCGCATAGCGCTTGAGCTCTTTGTAGGCGTCAGCTTCGTAGATGAGGCAGCACTTGAGGCGGCCACACATGCCGGTGATGCGCTGCTGGTGAATCGCCAGGCCCTGCTGCTTGGCGTACTTCATGCTGATGGATTCGAAGCTGCGCAGGAAGCTGCTGCAGCAGAGGTCGTTGCCACAGGGGCCGATGCCACCGACCATGCCCGCGCCTTCGCGCAGGCCGACTTGGCGGAGTTCAACGCGGGAATTCAGCGTGTTGGCGAGGTCGCGGGCGAAGTGGCGCAGGTCGATACGCTCGTCATTGGCGTAGAAGACATAGACCCGGCTGCGATCGTGGGTGTAGTCGAGCGTGACGAACTTGATGTCGACCCGCTTGCTGCGGGCCAGCATGACGGCGCGGCGGAGGCCTTCGCGGGTCAGTCCGGGCTGTTCGGCGTGGTCGGCGCGATCCTGTTCCGTTGCGATGCGGAGGGCACGGCGGCTGTCTTGCGCGGGGATGAGGCGACGCTCTGCGTAGCCCTCAGCCTGCGCAGCGAAGATTCCGCGCTCGTTCTCGATAATGAGCAGTTCGCCGGGGCGAACAGGCAGGTCGCCAGCTTCCACCGACGAGCGGTAGTGGGTGCCTGGCATCCGTACATCGACGATGTTTGCGAGGCGCCGCTTGCCGGCGAAGGGTCGGCCCAACGGTTGGTCGAGTTCCGAGAGTGATTCAATGGCTTCCATCGCTTCCATGTTTCGGAAGTTAGACCGAATCGCGCCGGAGTGCCAGCATTAGGTTTTCTACGACCATGCGCGGGTTGACGTTGCCCAGGAGCTCGCGCTCCGCCTGTTCAATCTGGTCGATGACGCCGAGCCAGGCCTGCAGCGGGCGGCCCGCAGACCATGGGTCGATGAGCGGCGCGAGGTCGAGGTGAAGCCTCCGCTCGGGGAGCCCTGCGCGCAGCACCATGGCATCGCGGACGAGCGCGCGGACGAGGTCGAGCATGGGCCTGACAGCCTCCTTGTCCTTGGTCCAGGCCTCGGCCAGCGCGATAAGTTCGGCCATGCTGGCCTCGTCGAGCGTGGTGATGGCGCGGGCAATCTCGTCGCGGTTTGCATAGGCCGAGGTCTCGCGCACCGCGTTGGCGCGTGTGATGCTGCCGCCCGAGAGTCGGGCCGCGCCGGCGGCTGCGGTTGCTTCGACGCCGGCGGCGACAAGGACACGGGCAACGAGGGCGTCGGCCAGCGGCGCGAAGGCGACGCGGAGACAGCGTGAGCGGATGGTGCTGAGCAGGCGGTGCGGCTGCGCGGTAAGGAGGATGAAGTGGGTCTCTCCGGTCGGCTCCTCAAGTGTCTTGAGGAGGGCATTGGCGGCCTCGTCGCGCAGGAGGTCGACGGCATCGAGGACGATGAAGCGGGCGCCGGCCTCTGCGGGGCGATACTTGGTGACGGAGATGGTCTCTCTGACCTGCTCAATCTTGTAGTTTCGGCCGTCGGGGGACTGCTCGACAAAGTCGGGATGGGTGCCTGCGAGCATGCGCCGGCAGGGGCCGCAAATGCCGCAGGCTTCGTGAAGCGTGGGGTCGAGCCTGAGCGGCTGCGGCGATGCGCAGAAGGTTGAGGCGGCCAGGGCACGGGCCACCTGGCGCTTTCCGACGCCGTCGGGCCCGACGAAGAGGAGGCCGTGGTGGAGCTTCTTGCGAGCCGAGGCGCCGACGAGGGCAAGGATGGCCCGGTCTTGGCCCTCGATGCGGCTGAAGGAGAGTGGGTTCAAGCGGCGGGTTCCGAAAAAATCAGAGCGTGTAGGCGACGAAGACGGTCGCCTCGCCACGCTGAAGACGCAGCCTCACGAGGGTACCACGGGCCGCGCCGGCTGTCGCGCTCTGAAACTCGGCCGGCGTGTTCACCTCGGTGCGGCCGACCTGCCGGATGAGATCGCCCACCTGGATGCCGCCGCGCGCAGCGCCGGAGGCGGCATCGATGGCGACAACGAGGACGCCAGAGAGTTCGGCGGAGAGGCCGAAGCGTTCGCGGAGTGCGGTGGTGAGCGGTGCGACGGTCAGTCCGGCGCCCGTGATCGCGCCCGCTGCCTGCGCCTCGCGCGGCTCGGGGCCGGCCTGCGCGGCCGCGCCCGGCAGCCGACCAAACTGGACCTTCTTCTTGATGAGTTTGCCTTCGCGCCAGATCTCGACGGTGCGGGCTGCACCGACACCCGCCGTCGAGGCGAGCCAGCGGAGCTCGGCGGAGTCGCGGATCTCCTCGCCTTCGATTTTGAGCACGAGGTCACCGGGCTCGATGCCGGCGTCGGCGGCGGGGCCGCCAGGGACAACGTCGGCGATGAGGGCGCCGATCGCATTGTCGCGCTGCATGCTCTTGGCGAGCTCTTCGGTCATGTCTTGCACGCGAACGCCGAGCCAGGAGCGCTCCACCGTCCCGCTGCGGAGCTGAGGAAGGAGGGTCTTGGCGACGTTGATGGGGATGGCGAAGCCGATGGTGTTGGCGCGTGCGACAGCGGAGTTCACGCCGATGACATTGCCGTAGATATCGAGGAGCGGGCCGCCGCTGTTGCCGGGGTTGATGGAGGCGTCGGTCTGGATGAAGTCTTCGTAGAGTTCGCGGCCGTCGGGGTGAACATCGCGCCGGCCGGTTGCCGAGACGATGCCTGCGGTGACAGACTGCGAGAGGCCGAGCGGATTGCCGATGGCGAGGACCCAGTCGCCGGGTCGGACCTGGTCGGAGTCTGCGAGTTTGACGAAGGGGAGTTTGGTGGGGGCGTCGACCTTGAGCAGGGCGAGGTCGGTGCGCTCATCGGAGCCAACGACGCGGGCGGGAAAGGTCTTGTTGTCGTCGGTCACGACCTCGATGGAGGTGGCGTTCTCGATGACGTGAAAGTTGGTGATGGCGTAGCCCTCGGCGTTGATAAAGAAGCCGGTGCCCTGGCCATCGACCCGTGGCCCCATGCCGAAAGGACGGCGCGGACCGGGGGTGGAGACGTTGAGCGAGAAGACGGCCGGCGAGGCCTGTGCGGCGAGCGTCCGGAAGGTGCCGAAGTTGAGGGGCTCGCTGGCGCGGGAGCCGTCGGAGCGGGCATCCGTCCAGAGCAGGTTCGGCTCGGCTGCGACAGCCGAGAGGCCGGCTGCGAGTGAGACTCCGACGGCGGCGAGGATGATAAAGGTGAAGCGGAGTCGACGAAGCATGGGAGCCTCCAGGGTGTGACGGTCGGGGTGTCGCCCGAGTATGATTCCACTTGTGCAGAGCGCTATTCCTGCACAGAAGAGAGCGAGCAGTCAGAAGGACGGGCGCCTCCGCCCGCGGCCGTCGTGACGGTTAGGTCTACGGGAGAATTCATGCCAGAGACAGGAGATCGTGCGGTGAACCGAGAGCGCGTTATCGAGATGCTGGACCTGCTCGGTGTGAGCCCGACGCACGAACGGATGCAGCAGGTGTTTGCCATCCGGGACATCCCGATGAAGCGGATCGGCTGGATCGGTTTTGACATGGACTACACACTGGCGATCTACCGGCGCGAGGAGCTCGACCGGCTGGTCCACGGGCTGGCGTTGGAGCGGCTGGTTGGTGTGCACGGCTACCCGCCGGAGATTCTCGAGATTCCGTTTCATCCCGGTTTTGCGATTCGCGGTCTGTGCGTCGACAAGTCGACGGGCCACCTGCTGAAGCTCAACGCCCACCGCCAGGTCAAGAAGGCCTGGCACGGGCTGCGGCCGCTCGAACAGAGCGAGATTGATCTCTACTGGCGCGAAGTCCTGCGGCTCGACAGCCGGCGGTTCATGCGGCTCGACACGCTCTTCGACCTGCCCGAGGCCTACATCATCTGTGCGCTGATTGACTGGTTCGAGACGCGCGCCCTGCCCTGCGACTTCCGCAAGATCTGCGACGATACGCGGGCGGCAGTGGACCTGTCGCATCAGGACAACAGCATCAAGGCTGCGGTGCTGGCCGACAAGGAGCGCTACCTCATCCCCGACCCGCAGCTGGCGGCCACGCTCCGCTCGCTCCGCAACCGTGGGCGTCGGAAGCTCTTCCTGGTGACCAACTCCAACTTTGCCTACACCGACGGCCTGATGAGCTGGCTGGTGGGTGCAGAGCAGGACTGGACCTCCTTCTTCGACCTGGTGGTAGCGGCGGCCTCCAAGCCCCGCTTCTTCCGTGAGTCGCTCCCCGCACAGCGCCTGAACCGGGCGGGCGAGACCATCGAGCCGGTCGCGACGCGGTTCGAGCACAAGGGGCTCTACGAGGGCGGCAACGTGGAGATGATTGAGCAGTTCTTCGGCGATACGATGCTGGAGACGCTCTACATGGGCGACCACATCTACGGCGACATCCTTGTCAGCAAGCGGGCGCGCGGCTGGCGGACGGTGATGATTGTGCCTGAGCTGGACGAAGAGTTGGACCTCAACTCGCAGGCGCCGTCGCGGTATGCAGATTGGGATCGGCTCGACCGCGAACTCGACCTGCTCAACGACGAGATTGCCTTTGTGACCGATGCGCGAGAGTCGCTCGACGAGGCGCTCGAACAGGAGGGAGAACGGGCGGTGGCCGACCCGCTACGGCAGCAGGTGCACGCGCTCCACGATGAGCTGCTCGACCAGTCGCAGCGGCTCAAGGAGGCGCGGCGCAGGCTGATTCAGCGGATTCACCTGCTGCAGTCGCAGGTGGACCAGAAGTTTCACCCGCACTGGGGGTCGGTCTTCGTGGAGGGCAACGACCGGACGCTCTTCGGCGACTCCATTGAGGAGCATGCCGACCTCTACACCAGCCGCGTGTCGAACTTCCTTGAGTATTCGACCGAGCACTACTTCAGGGCGGCACGGGTCGCCCCGCCCCACACCAACGATGCCAAGCCGAACCGGCCGAACCCGCAGGACTGAACATGCATAAAGACACACTCGCCATCCACGCCGGCCAGGAGCCCGATCCGACGACCGGCGCCATCATGACGCCCATTTTCCAGACCTCGACCTATGTGCAGTCGAGCCCGGGCGTCCACAAGGGCTACGAGTATTCGCGCACCCAGAACCCGACCCGTCACGCACTCGAGGCCTGCATCGCTGCGGTCGAGAACGGCAAGCATGGCATCGCCTTTGCCTCGGGCTGCGCGACGACAGACGCCGTTCTCCACCTCCTCAGCGCCGGAGACCATGTGGTGGCCTGCGACGACCTCTACGGAGGCACCTACCGGCTCTTCACCAAGGTGCTCGCCCGCTTCGGCATCGAGTTCACCTTCGCCGACCTCTCCGACCCCGCATCGCTGCGGCAGCACCTGCGCCCGAACACGAAGATGCTCTGGCTCGAGACGCCGACCAACCCCATGCTCAAGCTGGTCGATATCGCGGCGCTCTCCGAGATTGCCCACGCAGCGGGCGCGCTCGTGGTGGTCGACAACACCTTCATGTCGCCCATCTTCCAGACGCCGCTCGACCACGGCGCCGACATCGTCGTTCACTCCACGACCAAGTTCATCAACGGCCACTCCGACGTCGTCGGGGGCATCGCCGTAACGCGCGACGATGGCCTCGCGCAGCAGCTCCACTTCCTGCAGAACTCCATCGGCGCCATCCCCGGCCCCATGGACTGCTTCCTCGTGCTTCGCGGCATCAAGACGCTGGGTGTGCGCATGCGCCAACACGCCGCCAACGCCGAGAAGGTGGTGGCGCTCCTTGAGGCCCATCCCGCGGTGGAGACGGTCACCTGGCCCTTCTCGCCGTCGCACCCGCAGTACGAACTGGCGAAGCGGCAGATGACGGGCGGCGGCGGCATGATCACCTGCGTGATGCGGGGCGGTCTCAAGGCGGCCACCACCCTGCTCGAGCAGACCCGGCTCTTCGCCCTCGCCGAGTCGCTCGGCGGCGTCGAGTCGCTCATCGAGCACCCGGCCGTGATGACGCATGCCTCCATCCCGGCCGACATCCGCGCACAGCTCGGCATCAGCGACGGCCTCATCCGGCTCTCCGTGGGCATCGAGGATGCCGACGACCTGCTCGCCGACCTGACCCGCGCCCTCGACCTCGCTGCCGCGAGCGTGGCGTGAGGCTCGGCGCACACGAGAGTGCTGCGGGCGCGCTCGCGACAGCCTTCGACCTGGCCCGTGAGGATGGCGCGGAGTCGCTCCAAATCTTCACCCGGAGCTCGCGCCAGTGGGCCGCCAAGCCGCTCGCTCAGGCCGACATCGATGGCTGGAAGGCTGCCTGGGCCCTCTCCGACATCGGCCCGAACGAGGTGATGATCCACACCAGCTACCTCATCAATCTCTGCGCACCCGACGAAGAAAACCGGGTGAAGAGCGTTGCGGCCTTCACCGACGAGATCGTGCGGAGCGAGCAGCTAGGCATCCGCTGGCTCAACACCCATCCTGGCGCGGTCAAAGAGCAGAGCGAGAGCTGGGGCTGCGTCGAAGTGGCAGCGACCGTGGACCGCTGCCTCGAGGCATCGGGTGCGGTCAACACCATGGTCGTCATCGAGAACACGGCAGGCCAAGGCTCCAACATCGGCTACCGGTTTGAGCACCTGCGCGACATCATCGGCGCCTCGCGCTACCCCGACCGGATCGCCGTCTGCATCGACACCTGCCACGCCTTCGCGGGCGGCTACGACCTCGGCTCTGCAGAGGCCTGCGAAGAGATGCTCCAGCAGCTCAAGCAGACGGTCGGCTGGGACAAGGTCGCCGCCTTCCACCTTAACGGCTCGATGGGCGGGCTAGGCAATCGCAAAGACCGGCACGACCAGATTGGCGTAGGCGGCATCGCAGCGGAGGCCTTCGCCCACCTCGTGAATCACCCCGCTTTTGCGGCCACGCCGGCCATGCTGGAGACGCCGCCGCTGGAGTCGGGCGAGCGGAGTTTCCGCACCAACCTCGACCGGCTCAAGGCGATGCGTCGGCCTTCGTAGCGGGGCGGCGGAACCACCAGAGGCCCAGCGCGATGATGGAGAGCGAGATGACCTGGCTCGTGGTGAGGAAGGAGGGCAGCTCGTTGCCAATGGAGAGCGCCTCGCGGAGCCACGGCAGGTCGACGCGGACGAGGTAGCCGCGGATGGTGTCGCCGCGGAAGAGCTCGGTGATGACGCGGGCCGTGCCGTAGAGGATGGCCCAGAGCGCGAAGCGTCGGCCACCGGTGAGGTTGCGACCGAACGGCGTAGCGATGAGGAAGAGGCAGATGAGCAGCTCGGCGCCGCCATCGTAGAGCTGCGACGGATGCACGGCGAAGCTGTGGCCGAGCGTGGAGAGCTGCTCGCGACCGGCCTCGGAGGCATGGTTGTAGTGGTCGGCGAATGCGGGGCTTGCGATCGGGTAGGAGAGCCCGATGGAGGCATTCGTCATGGCGCCGTAGCAGCAGCCGGCGGCGATACAGCCGATGCGGCCGATGGCGTGGCCGATGGCAACGCCGGGGGCGACGGTGTCGCAGGCGGCGGCGAGCGAGTGGCCGCCGCGGCGTGCCCAGATTCCGCCTGCGATGAAGGAGCCGATGGAGCCACCGAGGAAGACGTTGGGGCCGTGCCAGACCTGAAAGATGGCGCGGCACTCGAGGCTTTCGCTGCCGAGCGAAGAGCAGGCGGAAAGGGCCGCGGGGAGCGTGGTCAGCCAGCCCAAGGCGCGGGCGCCAACGACGCCGCCGACGAGCATCCAGAGGGCCAGGTCGATGACCTTGGCCGGTGGCGGTGCGCCGAGCGCGGCACGACTCCGTGCCTGCCAGAGCGACAGCAGCACGGCGGTACCGAAGCCGGCTGCGTAAAGGAATCCGTAGGTCGCGATGGAGAGCCCATCTTCGCCCAGATAGAGTTCGCCCTGTTGGAGGGTTCCGTAGAGGCGGCGGAGGCCGAAGCCGATGAGGCCAAGGGAGAGCGCCCAGCCTAGCGGGCTGACCTCGCCGGCGCGGCTGCTGCGCCACTCGCTCTCGGCCTGCCAGACGCCGATGAGGAGGGCGATGGACCAGAGGATGACCTCAAAGGTCGGACCTGCCGCCTGGAAGCCGAGCAGGTCGAAGAGATCGGGCCACATGGGCGCCCTACCCTTCCCGCTCGCCGGAGGCCGGTTCCGACTTGTTTGTATCCTTGGCAGGCTCGGCCGCGGTGGCACCCTCCGGAATGAGGTCCTTCACGAAGAGCGACTGGATGATCATCAGCGTGACGCCGCAGCTGATCCAGACGTCTGCAATGTTGAAGGTGGGCCAGTGGCGGTCGCGACCGCCCCAGGCGACATACCAGTCGATGAAGTCGACGACGTAGCCGAAACGCATGCGGTCGACGAAGTTGCCAATGGCACCGGCGACAATGAAGGAGAGGGTTACGATGAGTAGGTACTGGTCTTCGCGGAGCTTGCGAAAGATGCTCATCACGAAGCCCATCGCGACGATGCTGACAGTGATGAAGAAGGGGATGCGGAAGGCCTCAGAATGCTTGGAGAACATGCCCCAGGCAGCACCGTGGTTGCGCACGTAGATATGGCGCCAGAAGCCGGGGACCACCTCGATTTCGCGGTAGCGGAACTGCAGCCGCTCGCCTGCCTTGAGCTCGGTGCCGGAATTGAGCCGCTGCGGCTCGCGGGTGCCGTCGCCGAGCGCGAAGGTGTTCATGTAAAAGGTCGGGGCATCCTCGTCGGTGGCGGTGACGCCGAACTCCTCTGCGGCCCATGCCTCGAGCGTCTTGCCGTCGGCCTCGGCAGGCACCGTACGAACAAAGGTGTGGTCCCAGTAGGGGCTGGCGAGATGGTCGATGGCAAGCTGCTTGGTGACCAAGTCGGCCGCGACGCCGAAGATCACGATGAGCAGCAGGATGATGTATTTCTTCGTCAAGGGAGACCCCTCATGAGGCAAGAGCGTTAGGGCTCGGCGGAAGGCGCCGGGATGAGTTCAGGGTGGGCTTCGACAACGTCGGCGCAGCGGCCGCAGAGGTCAGGGAACGCTGCGCGGCTGCCCACAGAATCCCGGTGGTTCCAACAACGGGCGCAGCGGTGGGTCGTGGCGGTGTCGACGGAGACGGCCCAGCTGCCGAGCGCCACCTTGACCTCCGAGACGATGAAGAGTTCGGCGAGCTCTTCAGCGCGGGCCGCGTAGGTGGCTGCCTCTTCGGCGGGGATGGTGAGCGTGACGACGGCCTCTTGGGAGGAGCCGATCTGGCCCGGCTCGCGCTCGCCCTTCTTCTTCGGGCGGCGGGCCTCAATCTGCTCCTGCACCTCGCCCCGCTTCTCGAGCAGCCGGATGAAGCCGGCGGGCACAACGGCGAGCGACGGGTCGGCGGCGGGGAAGTCTGCAAAGAAGACCGAATCCTGCTCGCCGGCGCGGCGCGGCATGGCTGCCCAGGCCTCCTCGGCGGTGAAGCTGAGGATGGGCGAGATGCCAACGACGAGGGCACGCAGCACCTCGTAGATGACGGCCTGCGAGGCGCGGCGGGCCGGGTCGGCCGGGTCGTTGCAGTAGAGGCGGTCTTTGAGGACGTCGAGGTAGACCGCGCTCAGCACGCCGCCGCAGAACTCCAGGGTCGCGTGGTAGGCGGCATGGAACTCGTAGCTGTCATACGCCGTCCGGAGCTTGCCGATGTAGTCCTGCGTCTTCGCGAGCGCCCAGCGATCGAGGTCGGTCAGCGCGGCGGTTGCGAGGGGGTGCTCGGCGGCGTTGAAGTCGTGGAGGTTGCCCAGCAGGAAGCGGATGGTGTTGCGAATCTTGCGGTAGGACTCGCCCACCTGCTGGAGCAGGCCGGGGGTGAGGACGACGTCGTTGCGGTAGTCGACCGAGGCAACCCAGAGGCGGAGCACATCGGCGCCCATGACATCGAGGATTCGCTCGAGCGGCTCGAAGTTGGGGCTCGACTTGGAGTACTTGCGGCCCGACTGATCGACCACGAAGCCGTGGGTCAGCACCGCCTTGAAGGGGGCGCGGTCGTCGAGCGCAACCGAGGTGAGGAGCGAGGTGTGGAACCAGCCGCGGTGCTGGTCGGAGCCCTCGAGGTAGAGGTCGGCCTGCTCGGTGATGCCCTCGCGGTCGCGGAGGACGGCGGCCCAGCTCACGCCGGAATCGAACCAGACATCGAGGATGTCCTCGACCTTCTCGAACTGCTCGGGCGCAGCGCTGCAGTGGGGGCAGACGAAGCCGGACGGGACCAGCTCGGCCGCCGAGCGCTCGAACCAGATATCGCAGCCGTCGGTGGCTGTCAGGTCGGCCACATGGTTGGCGACGAGATGGCTCACAATCTCTTTGCCGCAGCCGCCGCACATGAAGGCCGGGATGGGGACGCCCCAGGAGCGCTGTCGCGAGATGCACCAGTCGGGGCGCGCCTCGATCATGCCGCGGATGCGGTTCTCGCCCCAGTGGGGAATCCAG
>CAIQPA010000016.1 GCA_903873545.1 uncultured delta proteobacterium | reverse complement strand
GCTCGACGAGATTTCGAAGCTCGGCACCACCTACAAGGACTTCCTTGACGCCTCGCTCGAGGCCAACGCCGACGCCACCTGGAAGATCCTCCTCAACCACCGCCCGCTCTACAGCGCCTCGACCAACCATGGCTCCGCGCTCGACCTGCAGGACTTCTGGCTGCCCATCATCGACAAGCACAGTGTGGACCTCGTCTTCAACGGCCACGACCACAACTACGAGCGGTCGCGGCCCATCCGGAACAGGGCCGTTGTGGCGCCGGGCGAAGGCACCGTCTTCATCGTTGCAGCAGGCGTCGGCGCACCGCTCTACGACAACGGCGCGGGCTGGTGGACCGAGGTCTCCGAGAAGACCGAGAACTACCTCATGGTCGACGTGAACGACCGCACCTTGAACATCAATGCCTACCGCCTCGACGGCACGCAGCTCGATACGCTGACGCTGACGAAGTAGTCGCAGGCGCCGACGCCCGATGTGCGGGTCGGCACGCAGCCAGTACAGGCCGTTTGCGTTGCCCAGCAGGGGAGCTCAACCGGCCGCGAGCAGTAGCCGCTGAGCGGACCCGGAGGTGCTGACCTTGGCCCCCGCACCTCGGTGCGGAGAGGCTGCTCAGCCCTCGTTGAAGGGCAGGCCGGCTGCCGTGCGCAGGCGACCGAAGCGCTCGAGCAGCTCCCAGGCTTCGAGGAAGAAGCTCTGGCCGCCAAAGACGACGCCGGGGAGCAGATAGACATCGGCGTTGAAGACCAGGATCTTCTGCACGGCGATGCGATAGGTGGCATTGGGATCAATGGTCGCCGGGCCTGCGAACCGCCAGCGGTCATTGGCGCTCTGGCGGATGAGCTCCAGCGACTCGCCCGTGACCTCTGCGGTGTAGAAGCCGTTGAAGCCCGGCGTGCCGGCGGGCTGGCGCTCTACCTTGTATGTGTCGGCAAGGTCCTGCTCGGTGATGCCCTCGGCGCCCCAGGTGGACCAGACGGTGGTGGTGTCGGTCATGGCCGCGTCCACACCGGCAACCTCGATGGCCGCCCGTGAGGTGAGGTCGGCGATGTCGGCTGCGGTGAGCGGGGTGGTGCAGCGGGCGATGGTCGTGTGGGCGTCCGGCGCGTGCCGCTCCAACATTTCGGTCATGGCCTGCGCGACGCGCGGGTTCTCGGGCAGTGTGCCCGGGATGTTCGGCGTCATGCGGTAGCGATGGGTCGTGAGGGCGCGCGTGGTGAGGTCGAAGTCGAGGTCGAGCCGACCCACCCAGCCGAGGCTCGAGCCGCACTGGATGATGATGGTGTTGTTGACCACCTCCTCCCGCATGAGGACGGTGTGGGAGTGGGCGCCGAGGATGACATCGATGCCATCTACGGCGGCCGCGAGCGCCTCGTCGCCGCCGTTGCCAAGGTGGGAGATGCAGACCATGAGGTCGACCTCGGCGCGGTGTGCGGTGACGATCTCGCGGGCGCGCTCGGTCCAGTCCCAGCGGGCGGGGAAGTCGCTGGGGAAGAAGTCGCCGGTGTACTGCTCGTTGCGCTCGTTCCAGGGCTTGGAGACGAGGCTGAAGAAGCCGATGGTGACGCAGCCAACCTCGATGGAGGTGAAGGCGAGCGCGCCCCACTTCTCGGGGTTCGCGCCCGTGAATTCGACGTTCGAGCAGACGACCTTTGCAGAGCCGGCGCGGGTGAAGTCGAGGATGCTCTCGGCGCTCCAGGCGAAGTCGTGGTTGCCGATGCAGCGCACATCGTAGTCCATGGCCTCGAGGTAATCGAGCGTGGCCTGGCCGGAGGAGCGGAGCTCGGCAACCGAGCCCTTCTCGAAGTCGTCGCCGCCGTTGGTGAAGAGCGAGAAGGGGTTCTCCCGCTTGACCTTGTCGAAGTAGCCGCGGGCGCGTGCAGCGGGGCTCTTGCCATCCTTGAGCGGAGCAAAGTTGCCGTGCGCGTCGTTCACATGGACGAAGGTGACGGTTTGCGTGGTGGCGTTGAGGTCGCAGGCAGGCCAGCCAGCCTCGGGCTCCACATACTCGGCCGGCGTGGTGTCTGCGGTCGTGTCAGCGATGGTATCCGCAGTCGTGTCAGCAGCGGTGTCTGCCGTGGTATCTGCGGTGGCGTCTGCAGTGGTGTCGGAGCCTTCGCCACCGGTGTCGGCAGCGGCGGCGTCAGCGACGGAGGCGGAGCCGTTGCCGCCGTCGGAGCAGGCTGCGCCGAAGAGGACCGAGGCGCCGGCTACCCCGCTGAGTCGGAGGAAGTCGCGGCGGGTGGTAAGGCTCGTGTTGCGGACGACCATGGCGGTGCTCCTCGCTTCCGTGGTGAGAGATGCGCTAGGGCGCGAGCAGGACGCGTGTAGCAGCGCCTACCATCCAGCCGACGGAGGCTCCCACTACCACATCGAGCGGGTAGTGAGCGCCGAGATAGACGCGCGAAGATCCGACGCCGCAGGCGAGGGCGAGTTCGAAGGTGCCAAGCGCTCCGAAGCCCTGGAGCGCAGAGGCGACGGCGAAGGCAACGCAGGAGTGGCCCGAGGGGAAGCTGAAGCAGTCGGGCACCTGGCAGGCCGGGAGGAATCCAGGGACAGCGGCGCTGGGGCGGGGGCGCTTCCAGCTCCGCTTGAGGAGCTGCGCCACACCGGAGGCGGCGAGGGCTGCGACGGCGATGTGAGCGAAGACGGTACCCGGCATGGGGTGAATGAGCGAGAGCAGCAGTCCCTGGAGAAACCAGGATTCGGTGTCGCCGGCATGGGTCAGTGCGAGCATGAAGCGGGCCACGGGTCGCTTCCGACGCGCACCCACGAAGGTGACGATTGCGGTGTCGAAGCGGGTGACGGCAGCAACAAAGTTGGACTGGATGCCGGAACTCATGATGGCCTCGAACGTGGGGGTCTTGGACAGGGGAAGGTATCGCCTGCCAATGCGACGATGCTGTGAAGCGTGAGAGGCATCTTCGCGTTGCTTTTGCGGAGAAGGGGTCACGACGGTGTGAAGGGCGACGGTGCTTCAAGAAAAGGTCGCGCGGCTGCCGTTGAACCTCCGCGCGAAGGTCGCAGGGCTGTCAATCGGCGAGACCAAGAGTGCACCTCCTCCGCCGAGCATCTGCTCCTGGGTTGTGGGGGTCTCTTCCATTATGGAGTCTGCGAATGTTGGAATCGCTGGGTGTTGGCGGAGCGGATGGGATCGGCGGTCTGGCCCGCACGGTGAAGAGCGGGCTGTCGGATGCGCTGTTCACGCGGGTTCACGGCAACAACCTGATCTACAACATGTGCTGGGAGGATCCTCGCACGGACCGCGAGGCGATGGCGCTGGATGAAACCTCGCGGGTGGTGGTCATCACCTCTGCGGGCTGCAACGCGCTGGACTACCTCCTTGATGCGCCGGCAGAGGTGGTCGCGGTCGACATGAATCCGCGCCAGAATGCTCTGCTCGCGCTGAAGGTGAGCGCGCTGCGGACGCTGGCTTTCGAGGATCTTTTTCGCTTCTTCGGCGACGGCTGGCACCCGCAGGCGGAGCGGGTCTACCGGACGGCGATGCGCCCCGAGTTGTCGGAGACCGAGCAGCGGTTCTGGGACAACCGGATCGAGATGTTCCAGAGCCGTGGAGCGCGCAAGACCTTCTACTACCGTGGCACCTGCGGTGCGATGGCCTGGGCGGTGATGCGCCATTTCCGGAGCCTGCCGGGTGTAGGACCTGCGCTCGATACGCTGCTGGAGGCGACGACGCTGGCCGAGCAGCAGCGCATCTATCTTCCGATCGAGGAGCGGCTCTGGACGGGGCTCGTTGGGCGGGCGAGCCGGAGCGATCTCTTCAGCTCGCTGCTCGGTGTTCCCGAGTCGCAGCGGAGCCTGGTGGAGGCGTCGCATGCCGGTGGCTTCATGGGCTTCATCCGCGAGTCGGTGCGGGAGGTGCTGGCCTTCCGGCCCATCGCCGACAACTACTTTTGGCGGGGGTACATCCGCGGCCAGTACAGCATGGGCTGCTGCCCAGAGTACCTCAAGCCGGAGCAGGCGGAGCGGCTCCGGACGCTGACTGATCGGCTGAGCATCCGGACCGGCACGGTCACCTCGGTGCTTGAGGAGCAGCCCGAGTCATCGGTGTCGCATTTTGTGATGCTCGACCACCAAGACTGGATGGCGGCGCATGCGCAGGAGGCGCATGCCACGGAGTGGTCGGAGATCCTCCGGTCGGGCCGCGCTGGCGGCTCGGTGCTGCTGCGGAGCGCCAACCGTGGACGAGGCCACCTGCCGAAGTCGATCGGCAGCGCTGTCTCGTGGGATGATGCGCTGGCGCAGCGGCTTCACACGCTGGATCGGGTTGGTACCTACGCGAGCTTCCATGTAGGCAGGATCAGCAAGTGACCCGAACCTCAGGGGTTCCGATGGAGGTATGGAGCGGCCCGGCGGCGGTGGCTGCTGCGGAGCAGCTGGGTGGTGGGGTGGCGGCCTACTGGCGCCGGGTGCTGGAGCAGGGCGCCGGCTCGGTTGCAGAGAACCTTGGCGGGCGTTCGGGGGTGCTGCGGCAGGGTGAGGTGGTCATTCCCTTCACGGCGCTGTCGCCGGAGAGCGATGCCTCCTTCGCCTCGTCGCTGCGGACGCAGTACCTGCTCTATCCGCAGGAGGAGTTGCACTTTCTGGCAAGCGAGCGGGAGCGGCAGGTGGCCCGGGTCGCGCTGCAGGGTGCGGCGGCGCTGGCCCGGCTGGTGTCGGTCGATCGGGTGGTGCAGTGGAGCGACTTTCTGCTGTCGACCAACCACCACCGGCCCGATCTTGCGGAGCATGTGAAGGGTGCCACTGCAGCATTGAGCGCGGCCTATCCAAAGCATGCGCTGCTGGTGCGGTCGCTCGACCGTCGGAGCCATGGTGCGGCGATCGCGGCGCTGGAGTCGGAGGGCTATCTGCTGCTGCCGAGCCGGGTGGTTTATTACTTCGATGGTGTGGCGGGGGGCTTTGCGTCGCGGAACACGACGAAGCGTGATCGTCGGATGCTCAGCGATGGTCGGTTTGAGGCGGTCGGTGGCGCGGGCTTTTCGGCTGCAGATGGTGAGACGCTGGCCCGGCTCTACCGGCAGGTCTACGTGGACAAGCATTCGCGGCTGAACACCCGCTACCTCGCACCCTTCCTGTCTCGGGCGGTGGAGGAGGGGATGCTCTCCTTCCGCGGGCTGCGCGATGGCTCAGGTGCGCTGGTTGCCGCGATCGGGATCTTTTCCTTCGGCGAGCTCTGGACCGTGCCCTTCGTCGGATATGAGGTGGGGGCGCCTGCGGAGGATGCGCTCTACCGTCGGCTGGTCTCAGGGCTGCTGGAGGAGGTGAAGCGTAACAAGCTGCTCCTGAACTACAGCTCGGGTGCGGACGACTTCAAACGGCGCCGAGGCGGTGAGCCTGTTGCGGAGTATCACGCGGTCTATGCGGGCCACCTGCCGGCGTCGCGGCGGCTGCTCTACCGCGGTCTGGCGGAGGCGGTGACCCGTGGGAGCGCCTCGGTGTTCGGCGGGCTACTCGCCGGTGAGATCGGATGAGTCGAAGCAGGCTGCCCCGTCACCTTGACGGGGCCGGTCAAATGGCCTAGATCGCCGCCCCCTTCCGAACCGGGCAACCGGTTCCCTCGTACCCTCCGAGGACGATCATGAAAGAAAAGATTCATCCGAACTACTATCCCGTTGTCTTTGTTGACGGCGAGCACGAAGTCATCTCGATGTCGACGATGAAGTCGGGCAAGACGCGCGAGATCGAAGGCGTCACGCACTACGTCATTGAGACGGCCATCAGCTCCTACACGCACCCCTTCTGGACCGGTCAGACGCGTATGCTCGACACGGCTGGTCGCGTGGAGCGGTTCAACCGCCGTTACAACCGCGGTTGATTCAATCGGCCGCGCGACGGGTTGCCTGAAGGTAGCCAGTCGGTTGCGGGCGATGATGTTCGAGCCGGTAAACCAGAGGCCTGCACTGTTGGGTCGCTGGAAGCTGACCGCCGCGGGGAAATCCTGCGGCGTTCTTGCGTTTTGGAGGCGGGAAGGTGGGCTGCGAACTTGCGCGGTCGCCCCTGCACTTGGTACGGAAGGGACCCCTCGAGAGGGGCAGCTGGCGCGGTCGGCGGGACTGGCGTCGCAGCCTTTCGCGTAGGTTTGGAGGATGAGCGATGTTTGGAAGGCTTGCGAGCGTTGAAGGACGGTATGTTGAGCTCGAAGAGCGGATGGGTGACCCTGCGGTTGCAGGCGACCATGCGGCCTTCACCAAGCTCAACCGGGAGCTGGCGTCGATGCGGCCTGTGGTCGAGGGCTACCGCCGCTGGGTGGCGCTGAACCGCCGCCGGGAGGAGAGCCTCGAGCTGCTTCGCGAAGGCGACGCAGAGCTCCGTGAACTGGCGAAGATGGAGATGGAGGAGGCCGAGGCTGCGATTCCCGAAGCAGAGCATGCGCTGAAGCTTGCGATGCTGCCGTCGGACCCGCTGGATGCCAAGGATGTCATCATCGAGATCCGGGCCGGTGCGGGTGGCGACGAGTCGTCCATCTTCTCGGGGAACCTGCTCGAAATGTACCAGCGGTATGCTGCGCTGCGCGGCTGGAAGTTTGAGATTGCCTCGGTCAGCGAGGGGACCATGGGGGGCTTCAAAGAGGTGACCGCGACCATCACGGGCGACGCGGTCTACTCGGGGCTCAAGTGGGAGAGCGGCGTTCACCGGGTGCAGCGCGTGCCCGCCACAGAGGCGCAGGGTCGCATCCACACCTCGACGGCGACGGTGGCGATCCTGCCCGAGGCTGAAGATGTGGAGGTTCATATCGATGCGAATGACCTCAAGATCGATACCTACCGTGCCTCGGGCGCAGGCGGTCAGCACGTCAATCGGACCGACTCCGCGGTACGCATCACCCACCTTCCGACCGGGACCGTAGTAGCCTGTCAGGATGAGCGTTCGCAGCTCAAGAACCGCGATCGGGCGATGAAGATTCTCAAGAGCCGCATCCTCGATGCGGAGCGTCAGAAGGCGGCGGCGGAGCGTGCCGATGCGCGCAAGAGCCAGGTGGGTACGGGCGACCGGTCGGAGCGGATCCGGACCTACAACTTTCCGCAGAACCGGCTCACCGACCACCGCATCGGCCTCACGCTCTACAAGCTGGATCGGGTGATGATGGGCGAGGTTCAGGAGCTCATCGACGCCATGAATGCGGCGCACCAGGCGGAGCTGCTGCAGGCGACCGAGAAAGAGGGGATCTGGTAGCGGTCAGCGCTTCTCGAGGTCGGTGATCTGCCACGTCCGGAGCTCTTCATCCCAGCTCCAGGTCTCGAGGGTGGTCTCGGCCCGCATGGTGGTGCTGGGGAGCCTGTAGGACTGGATCCAGACGACGACGAGCGCCTCTTTGTTCGCCTCGGTGACGGTGACCGACTTCACCTCGAAGTCGGTGATCTGGTAGCCCTCGCCCCGCTGCTCGAGCGCGCCGAAGAACTCCTCGCGCTCGTCTTCGGCGAGGTAGTTTGCGGCCTCGTCGAAGCGGCCCCAGCGGAGGTGGGCGTGGTAGGCGTCGAGGTCGCGCTGGAAGGTGTCGGCGGGCGACTGTGCGCCCGCGCAGGCCTGCAGCCAGAGCGCAGTTGCGCCGGAGATGAGGCCGAGTGCCGAGGTGGAAAGGCGTCTGCTCATGGCTGTCTGCTCCTGTTGATGTAGTCGCGGACGTTGCGGTTGTGTTCGTCGAGGGTGGCTGCGAAGCGGTGGCGGTTGGAGCCGTCTGAGATGGCGACAAAGTAGAAGATGTCGGACTCTCCGGAGGGGTTGAGTGCGGCGCGGAGGCTGCTTCGCCCGATGGCTGCGATGGGGGTCGGCGGCAGGCCGGGGAGCAGGTAGGTGGAGAAGCGGCTTGCCTTGTCGCGGCACATGGCTGCGGTGGGCTGTTTGTCGAAGGTTGCCGGGCCGTAGGCGCAGGTGGGGTCGGACTGTATCCGCATGCGGGTTTTGATGCGGTTGTAGAAGACCTGCGCGATGCGTGGCCGTTCGTCTGCGACGATGGCCTCTCGCTCGACGAGGCTTGCGAGGATGAGGATCTCGTAGGGGGTCACGCCGTAACGCTCCTTGAGGTCGGCGAGCCGCTCGGGGGTGGCCTCTTCGGCCCAGACGTCGTCGAACCGCTGGCGCATGCGTGTGATGAGCGTCTTGCGCGGCTGGTCGAGGCTGATGGCGTAGGTGTCTGGGAAGAGCAGACCTTCGGTTGAGTCGCGCAGCGCGCCGTCGAAGGTGCGGAGGGCTGCGTCACCCTCGTTGCCTGTTGCGCGTATGAGGTCGTTTGTGCGGCCCATCCCGGCCGCTGCCATGGCGCGGGCGAGGTGGAAGCGGGTCCAGCCTTCGGGGACGGTGAAGGTGTCGCCCTTGCTGGCGCCGTTGGTGCAGAGCAGGCGGAGGAAGTCGAGGGAAGAGGCGTTGGAGGCGAGGGTGTGTTCACCCTGCTTGATGCAGCGCGTGGTCTGGTGCTCGCGGATGAGGATCTGCCAGAAGGCGCTGTGGCGGAGCCTGCCCTCCGCGGAGAGTTTGCCGATGACGGAGGCGGGTGTGGCGCCTGCATCGACGGTGAAGGTGATGGGGTCGCCATCGGGTGTTGCGGGCGCCTCTTGGAAGCTCTGGTAGCGGACGAAGAGGGCCGCGCCGCCAACGAGCAGGGCGAAGAGGAGGAGCAGCAGGAGCCGTCCGAAGCAGCCGCTGCGGGGTCGGGAGGCGCGGGCTGTCATCTTCCCGCCCGGTGGTCGAGGAAGGTCTGCAGGAGGATGGTAGCGGCGGCCTGGTCGATGACCTGTTTGCGCTTGGCGCGGGAGACGTCGGCGTCGCGGAGTGCGGCCTCTGCGACGACGGTGGTGAGCCGTTCATCGATCATGGCGACGCGGCAGGGGATGAGCTTCTGGAGCTGTGCGGCGAAGCGGCGGGAGCGCATGGAGGCGGTGGCCTCGTCGCCGTCGAGCGTGAGCGGCAGTCCGACGATGACCTGCGAGGGGCGGAGCTCCCGCGCATAGGTGAGGATGGTCTGAAGCGCCGCTTCGCGGGGCTTTGCGGCGATGGTTGCGATGGGGAGCGCGATGCGGCCGGAGGGGTCGCTCTTTGCGAGTCCGATGCGGACGGTGCCCACATCGACGGCCATGATGGGCGAGGTGCTGGGCGCGCGGGTGGGCTTCGGGGACTCGTCCTGCTCAGCCATTCGAGCGCGTGGTGTCGCCGCCAAGGTAGGCGCTCTGAACGCGCGGGTCGTCGCGAAGTGCCTCTGCGTCACCCGAGAGAGCGACCTCGCCTGTGACGAGGACGTAGGCGCGCGCTGCGGTCTTGAGTGCGAGGCGGGTGTTCTGTTCGACGAGGAGGATGCTGAGGCCGTCGGCCGCGATGACGCGGATGGCGGCGAAGATTTCGCCGACGAGCTTGGGAGCGAGTCCGAGGCTGGGCTCATCGAGGAGGAGGAGCTTGGGCTGCGACATCATTGCGCGCCCGATGGCCAGCATCTGCTGCTCTCCGCCGGAGAGGGTGCTGCCGTCCTGCTTGAGGCGCTCGGCGAGGCG
Source organism: uncultured delta proteobacterium (assembly GCA_903873545.1). Lineage (GTDB taxonomy): Bacteria > Myxococcota_A > Bradymonadia > REDH01 > REDH01 > CAIWGR01. The sequence goes on along the minus strand of CAIQPA010000016.1, from coordinate 8,876 downwards.
GGGGAAGAGGGCGAAGACCCGCTCCATGTGGTGCTTTCGCTCGAGGGCGTCGCGGTGGAGGAAGGCGCCCATCTCGAGGTTCTCGCGGACCGACATGTTGCCGAAGATGGCGCGTCCTTCAGGGACGAGCGAGACGCCGAGGGCAGCGATCTGGTGTGTGGCGCGGCTGCCCGTGGGTGCGCCGAAGAAGTCGATCTGGCCCTGGCTGGCGATGAGCCTGACGATGGCCTTGAGCGTGGAGGTCTTGCCTGCGCCGTTGGCGCCGATGAGGGCGACGATCTCGCCCTGTCCGACGGAGAGCGAGATGCCTTTGACGGCCTGAATACCGCCGTAGTTGACCTTGAGGTCTGTGACGCGGAGGGCGTCGGTCATGACTGCCTCAGCGTGGATTCGTCGACATCTGCGCCGAGGTAGGCGGTGCGGACGGCGGGGTGGTTCTGGACATGGAGCGGCTCGCCGCTGGCGATGGTCTGGCCGTGGTCCACGCAGTGGACCTGCTCGCAGACATTCATGACGACCTGCATGTTGTGCTCGACGAGCACGATGGTGAGGTCGAAGGTGTCGCGGAGCCAGCGGATCTGGTTCTTGAGGGAGTCGGCTTCGCGCGAGTTCATGCCGGCGGCGGGCTCGTCGAGGAGCAGCAGCTTGGGGTTGAGCATGAGGGCGCGGGCAATCTCGAGTTTGCGCTGCGAGCCGTATGGGAGCGACTTGGAGAACTCGCCGGCAAGGGAGTCGAGTTCGAAGATGCGGAGGAGTTCGTGTGCGCGGGCGGCGAGGCGCTCCTGCTCTTCGGCCTGCTTTCGAAGCCGGAACATGGCGGCGAACGGGCCGAAGCCGATGGTGGCGTGGCCTGCGACCATGACATTCTCGAGCACGGTCATGTCGCCGAAGAGGCGGATGTTCTGGAAGGTCCGAGCAATGCCAAGCGCGGCGATTTCGGAGGGCGGGCGCCCTGCGATCGACTTTCCGAAGAAGGAGATGGTCCCCTGCTCAGGTGTGTAGACGCCGGAGATGCAGTTGAAGGCGGTGGTCTTGCCGGCGCCGTTGGGGCCGATGAGTCCGAAGATCTGGCGGGGCGCGACCTCGAAGGAGACGCCGTCGATGGCACGGAGGCCACCGAAGATTTTGGCAACGTTGTCGAGCTTGAGGGCAGGCGTCGTCATGCGGCACCTCCGCGCTTGCGCCTGAGGAAGGCGGGGAGCGTGAGTTCACGGCTGCCGAGGAGTCCCTGGGGGCGGGCAATCATGAGGCCAATGAGGAGGAGCGAGTAGGCGAGGAGCCGGTACTGCTGGATGTCGCGCATGGCCTCGAGGGTGACTGCGACGAAGATGGCACCGATGATGGCGCCTGAGACGCTACCGAGGCCGCCGACGAGGATCATGACGATCATGGCGACGGAGCGGTCCATCTTGAAGTCGTCGGGTCGGATGGTGCCCATGAGGTGGGCGAAGAGGCCTCCGGCAACGCCGACGGCGGCCGCACTGATGACCGAGGCGAGGACCTTCATACGGGTGGTGTTGATGCCGAGTGCTTCGGTTGCAATCTCATCTTCTCGGATGGCGCGGAGTGCGCGACCGTAGGAGGAGAAGGTGAAGTTGCCGATGAGGGTGATGAGGAAGATGGCCCAGAGGAAGACCCAGAAGAAATTGGTGTAGACAGGGAGACCGAGGGGTCGTCCGCCAGAGTAACCTGTAGCGCCGCCGAGTGCTTCGGTGTTGGTGAAGAGGAGGCGGATGATCTCGGCGAATCCGAGGGTGACGATGGCGAGGTAGTCTCCGCGGAGTCGCAGGCTTGGTGCTCCGACGAGGAGGCCTGCGAGGCCTGCGAAGAGGGCGCCGAAAAGGAGGCCTGCGCTGAGGAGGAGCCCTTGCATCCAAGGGTCGGGGATGTTGCTGGCGCTGAAGCCGAGCCAGGACTCAAGGTGGATGACGGCGAAGGCAGTGGCGTAGGCGCCGACGGCCATAAAGCCCGCGTGGCCGAGCGAGAACTGGCCGGTGGTGCCGTTGATGAGGTTGAGTCCGACGGCGAGGATGGCGTTGATGCCACACTGCAGGATGATGCGGACGATGTACTCCATCACATAGGCATCGAGCGCCCAGTTGATGACGAAGAGTACCGCGATGAGCGCGAACGAGACGGCGGTTCGGTAGGTCCAGACCATGGTCAGACTTTCTCCTGTCGGACGACGCCAAGGAGGCCTTGGGGGCGGAAGAGCAGGATGACGATGAGGATGACGAAGGTGATGGCGTCGCGGTAGTCGGACGAGATGTATCCGGCAGTCATGAGCTCAGCGACGCCGATGAGGAGGCCGCCGATGGCAGCGCCGCGGATGTTTCCGATGCCGCCGAGCACGGCGGCGATGAAGGCCTTGAGGCCGATCATGTTGCCCATGAGGGGTTCGAGCTTGGTCTGATCAAGTCCGAAGAGGATGCCTCCGGCTGCGGCCAGGGCACTGCCGATGGCGAAGGTCAGAGAGATGACCCCGTCTGCGGGGACGCCCATGAGCTTGGCGGCGGGGAGGTTGAAGGAGATGGCCCGCATGGCGCGGCCCGTCCAGGTCTTCTTCACGAAGAACTCGAGCGCGAGCATGAGGAGGATGGAGACGGCAAAGATGAAGATTTTGATGTTGGTGATGGTGACGCCGGCGAACTCGAGACGGTGCTCGGTGATGATGCTCGGGAAGCTGCGCGGGTTGGCAGAGAAGGCGAGCACGGCGATGTTCTGGAGCAGGAGCGAGACGCCGATGGCGGTAATGAGGGGGGCGAGTCGCGGCGCTCCGCGGAGCGGGCGGTAGGCGAGTCGCTCGATGAGCATGCCGACGATGGCGGCACCGGCCATGGCAAGGAGCAGGACGAGGGTTGCGCTCATGGGCGAGAAGGAGGCGGCGGCGAGGGCGTCGTAACCGAGCCAGAAGGCAGCGTAGAGCCCGATGTAGCAGCCGATCATGAAGACCTCGCCGTGGGCGAAGTTGATCAGGCCAAGGGTGCCGTAGACCATCGTGTAGCCCAGCGCGATGAGGGCGTAGATGGAGCCTACGGAGAGCCCGTTGACGAGCTGCTGCAGAAAGGTGCTCACGCTGGGAGCCTCGTCGCGGGCAGGCCTACTTGGCCGCGCCCGAACCGGAGCCGGCTGGCGCAGCGGCAGCACCCGAGCCAGGGGCAGCGGGCGCAGCGGGGGCGACGGGTGCAGCAGGAGCGGCAGGAGCAGCACCGGCAGGCTGAATCTCGGTAACGAACTTGTCGCCGTTCGCGGTGACCTGGAGGACGACGGCCGGCTTCACAGGGTTGCGGTTTGCGTCGAAGGTGACGGCGCCGGTGATGGCGGGGAAGGCCTTGGTGGCCTCGAGTGCGTCGCGGATGGCGGCGGGGGTGGGCTCACCCTTGGCGCGGCGCATGGCGTCGATGATGAGGGCGGTGGCGTCGTAGCCGAGGGTGGCGAGCGCGGTGGGCGGCTCGTTCCAGCGCTTGGTGTAGGTGGCGATGAATGCGCTGGACTTCTCGTTGGCGTTATCGGGCGCGAAGTGGTTGGAGTAGAAGCTGCCTACGATGTCGTTGCCGCCGATTTCGCGGAGCTTGGGGCTCTCCCAACCGTCGCCGCCGAGGAGCGGGATGTTGAGGCCGAGGCGGCGGGAGTTCTTCGCGAGGTTGCCGACCTCGGTGTAGTAGCCGGGGACGAAGAGGGCCTGTGCGTCGAGGGCCTTGATCTTGGTCAGCTGCGCCGAGAAGTCGGTGTCGCCTTCGTTGTAGCTCTCTTCGGCAACGATGGTTCCGCCGTTCTTCGTGAAGGTCTCGATGAAGGACTTGGCGAGGCCAATCGAGTAGTCGTTGCGGACATCCTTGATGACGGCGATGCGGGTGAAGCCCTGCTTCTCCTTGGCGAAGGTGGCCATGACCTCGCCCTGGAAGGGGTCGATGAAGCAGGTGCGGAAGACGAAGTTTCCGATCTCCGTGACCTGCGTGTTGGTCGAGGAGGGGGAGACCATGGGGATGCCGCGGCGCTGCGCGATGCGGCCGCCAACGAGCGAGAGGCTGGAGGAGACCTCACCCATGATGGCAGAGGCCTTCTCGACGTCGATGAGGCGGGTGACTGCGTTGCCGGCCTCGTCTGCTGTGCCCTGGTCATCGAGGATGACGAGCTTGACCGGACGTCCACCGACGCCACCGGCTGCGTTGGCTTCGTCGATGGCGAGAAGAGCGCCCTGCTGCGTCTTGATGCCGAAGTCAGCCTTGGAGCCGGTGAGGGAGAGGTAGGCGCCGATAACGAGTTCACCGGACTGGGCGCCGCTGCCTTCGCCGTCCGCGCCGGCCTTGGGCTTGCAGCCGGAAGCGGCCACCAGCGCGAGGCTCATGGAGGAGAGGAGCAGGAGGCGGCGTGCGGCAGAAAAACGGGTCATCGGGTTGGCTCCGGCGGGGGTTACATTCGTGCAGCGCAGGGCCGCGCCGCGAGGGTTACCACCGATGGGGCGGAGTGGGAAGAATGTTACGGCTGTCGTGATGTGCCGATGAGGTGTCGCATGGTCGCGGTTGTGCGGTGCGGAGGTCATCACTAAGTAGGGAGCTGGAGCGGGTGCTGCAGTCTTCGTGCGGCATTCCGAGTACCCCGCCCGAATGTTACATTCTAGGGATCTCCCGTGCAGGACCGGTGTGCAAGCTCGCCTCGTAGCGAGAAGCCTAATGGGCCTCGGGGAGCAACCCACCTCGCATCACAGCGAGGCGGGGCCCGCGGGCCAATATCGGGACAGGCGGCCCCGCTCCAACCTCTTCACATCTCGCCGGCTGCCTAGCCCGGTGGCCACTGCATCGAGCGGCCGCCGAGGAGGTGGAGGTGGATGTGGAAGACCGACTGCCCGCCGAGCGATCCGCAGTTCATGACGAGCCGGTAACCCGACTCGGCGAAGCCGAGCTGCTTTGCGAGCTGTGTGGCAACGAAGACCATGTGGCCGAGGAGCGGGGCGTCGGTCGCCTCGAGCTCGTCGAGCGTGGCGATGAAGCGTTTGGGGAGGATGAGGAGGTGGTGTGGCGCGGCGGGCGAGATGTCGCGGATGGCGATGCAGTGCTCGTCGTCCCAGAGGCGTGGCGCGGGGATTTCGCCGCGGAGGATTTTGCCGAAGATGGTTGGGTTTTCGCTCATGGGGGCCTGCTGCGTGAGGGTTAGCGATTGCGGCTGTCGAGCCAGAGCGTGACGGGGCCGTCGTTGATGAGTGCGACCTTCATGTCGGCGCCGAAACGGCCTGTCTCCACGGAGATTCCGCGCTCGCGCCAGGTTTGGGCTGCGCGGTCGACGAGCGCGCTGGCAGGTCCTGGCTGCATGGCGCCGACGAAGCTGGGTCGCCGCCCACGGGAGAGGTCGGCGTAGAGGGTGAACTGGCTGACGAGGAGGATGGCACCGCCCGTCTCTTCGAGGGAGCGCCCCATGCGGCCCTGCTCATCTTCGAAGATGCGGAGCGCGGGGATTTTGGCGGTGATGAAGGCGAGGTCGTCGTCGGTGTCGCCCTCGCCGATCGCGAGCAGGACGAGCAGGCCGTGGCCGATGCTCCCGATCCGCTCGCCTTCGACCGTGACGGAGGCCTCGCTGACCCGCTGGAGGAGGGCCCGCATGGTCTAGCCTGTGGGCAGGTCGACCCAGTTGGGCGCAAGGCCGCTGAGTCTGAGCTGGAGCTGGTTTCCCGCGGCGCCGCCGAGGTGGGCCATCTGATAGACGGGGAGGTGGCGCAGGCGCTTTGCGGCGTCGGTAGCGGCGTCCGGGAGGCGTCCCGAGCCGACAAAGAGGATGAGGTTGAAGCCTTCGCTACCGCCGGCCTCGTGGATGGCGTCGAGTGCCGCTTCGAGCGGGATTCCGAAGAGGGTGGCGTCCCAGCCGTGGGGTTGAATCTGCGGGAGCGCGGGGCTTCCGAGCCAGCCGGCGTTGGCGATGGCTGGCGCGCTGGCATCTGCTTCGAACCAGCAGAGCCTGGGGTGCGCGGGGTCGAAGCCCAGAGCGAAGTCGGGGTGCATGAGCAGGCCGAGGAGCTCGATGACGATGGGTGTGGAGGCGGCGGCGGGCTCGACGACGAGCGCGACGCGTCCGGGCCGTAGCGCAGGGCTCGGGAGAGCGAGTGCCTGGCGGAGCAGGTGGTCGAGGCGGAGCTGCCAGGAGAGGCGGGTGTCTGGGGTAAGCAGGCGGGGAGCGTCGCCGCCAAAGGTGCCGGAAGCGAGCGTCGCGAGACGCTCGGCCGAGAGGGTCGCGGTCTCTGTGGGAGGTGCGGCCTCTGCGGCGGGCTCTTGCACCGGCAGCCCCAGGCTATGCGCCAGTGCGAGGGCGCGACCGAAGCGGGGTTCGGCCGTCAGGACGGCGATGAGGTCGTCGGTCGCAGTGGCAGGATCTGCGGTGGCGAGCAGCCTGGCGCGTTCGAAGCGGAGCCGGAGGGCGGTTTCGGGCGTCGCCGCGATGAGGGCCTCGCTGAGGGCGGCGCGGGCCTCGTCGGTCGCGCCTTCACGGGCATGGGCCTCTACGAGCAGAATGCGGGCCTCGGTGTGGGCAGGGAAGTCTTCGAGGATGGCCTCGGCGCAGGCACCAGCGATGCTGTGGCGGCCGGCGCGGAGGTGAACCATGGCGTCGTCATAGGCGAGCTCGACCATGTCGGCGTCGAGCCCGAGCGCACGCTCGCGCTGCCGCGCCGCGGCCTCGGGCTGGCCGAGCAGGGCGTAGAGCTCGGCGAGCTCGTCGTGCCAGTAACGGAAGTAGGGGTGGAGGCCGATGGCGCGGAGGTAGCCGTCGCGGGCGCGCTCGAACTGGCCGAGCCGCCTGCGGAGGGCAGCCTGGCGCACGCGGAGGTTTGCATCGAAGGGGTCTTCGAGGAGTAGGTCTGTGTAGACTGTGTCTGCGGCGGCGTAGTTGCCTGCGTCGAGGTGGAGTGCGAGCAGGTTGTGGGCTGCGGGCAGGAGTGCACGGGAGCGGTCCCAAGCCTCGTTCCAGCAGCGGAGCGCATTGTCGATATCGCCCGCGGCGTGCGCCTGGAGGCCTGCGTTGAAGGAGGCGACGGCGTCGCGTTCGGCATCGCGGAGAGAGAGGGTGATGGAATCCATGGGCCGTTCTCGGTTGCAGGGTGTAGCGGCAGATGATTGCGGAGGGCCTGTTGGCAGCCTGTCAGCGACGGGACTTCTTGGAGATGGGGGCGGCTTCGGCGCGCACCTCTAACTCTCGCTCCATGAGGCCATGATGCCAAGACCAACCGAGCGCCTCGTAGAGCTCGAGGAGGAGGGAGATGGACTCCATGGCGGTTTCGGGTTTTTGGGCCGTGAGGTGGAGTGCGTTGGCAGCGAAGGTGACACCCTGCTCGAGCTGCTGGTCGTTGGCGGCGTCGACGGCGGCGTGGAGCCAGGGTTCCGGTTCGTTGGGGTCGTTGTCGAGGATGAGTTCGAGCGAGGCCCACTCGCCATAGGGGTCGTCGAATCCCGGGTCGTTGGCGAGTTTTGTGGTGAGCTCTTCGAGGTCGAGTTCGGGGACCTCGCTCAGGAAGGGCATCATGCTATCGCCGCTGTAGGTGAGCGGGGAGCGGAGGGCGCGGCGGTAGGCTGCATGGGCCTCTGCGCGGTCGCGGTGCAGCTCGTGGATGCGCCCCGCTGCGAGCGCCGCCGCGCCGAAGTGGGGGAAGACTTCGAGGGCGTGCTCGGCCTCCGGGAGACCACGGAGTTCGTTCGCGGATTGGCCGAGCCTGCAGGCTGTGAGGACGAGCGAGGCGGGAGCTTCGGGGTCGATGCGCAGGAAGGCGCGGCTGACCTCGGTGTTGCTCGGATAGGGCTCGGGCAGGAGTACGTGGAAGTCGGTGGCGAGGTCGAATCGGTCGAGGAGGGGGAGGATGCGGAGGTCGTATCCCGCTGCGTCGAGGATGGCGGCGTTGCCGCGTCGGACGGCGGCAAAGGAGGTGAGACCGATCCAGGCGACGAAGAGGTCGAAGGAGGAGCTCACAGGCACGCAGCGATATGTCTCATACATCCAGAGGACGACGGCCTGGCTCTCGCGCATGGGTGCGGCGGCGGAGAGGACGAAGCAGAAGAGGTTTCCCGCGCCATCTGCCGCGAAGGGGACGAGGTCGGGGTGCATGCCGGTCCAGCGTCGCCGCGCGAGCTGGATGATCCAGGACTGGAGGAGGTCTGTGGAGCGGGGGACGAAGAAGCCGACATCTCCGAACCAGGCAGTGGTCTCTGCGCCCGTCACCTCGCGGAGGTGGGTGGAGAAGCGGAGGTAGGAGTCGGGGAGGAGGGGCTTCATGGGCGCGCCGCCGTTGGGGGGCGTGCGATGGCACGGATGCCACTTCGATCGGCGACGAGGTGGAGCTCCGCTAGTTTCAGGAGCTTGGCTGAGGCGAGCGCTGTTCCGGCCGCCTCGCAGCCATCTGGCCTGCCGATTGCGATGCGTCCGTCTGCGTAGCGCAGCAGGTCGAAGCCGCCATCCGTCAGCCGCTGCACGAGACCCTTGGCGCAGTCTGCCGGGAGGGTGCCCGCGGCCTGTTGCCAGGTGGGTTCTGCGGTCGAGGTGCTGAGGCGTCGCAGCGCTCCGTCGCTGTCGAGCGACCAGCGGCCCCCTCCTTCGTGCCACTGCAGGCGGCCTGCGCCTGCGGCGATTGCGGGGGCTGCGGGGCGACAGGCCGTCCCGTCGCAGGTGAGCGTTGCACCCTCTGCGAAGAGGAGGAAGGCTGCGCCTGCTGCGAAGGTCTGGCGGAGGGAGGCCGGCTGGCTGGAGTGGTGGCTCCAGACCCCGTCGGCACGCCGGAAGACCTCGTGCTCGGAGATGGCAACGAGGGTGCCGTCGGTGGCCTCGTCCAGCGCGAGAATCGCGGCAGGTCGGAGGCCTTCGTGTTCGAGGCGGGTGGCTGTCCAGCTGTCGTTTGCACGCGC
>CAIQPA010000015.1 GCA_903873545.1 uncultured delta proteobacterium | reverse complement strand
GGCGGCGGATGATGGTCGACCGCCGGCTGCTACGGCTCGGCGAGACCCGCATCCAGGAGCAGGGTGCGCTTCAGGCGGCATTGCTCGATGCCATGCCGAACCCCATCTTCGTGAAGGCGCAAGACACCACCTTCATCGGGGGAAACGTCGCCTTTGAGAAGGCCTTTGGCGTTCGGCGCGAGACCTTCATCGGCAAGACCGTTCTCGAACTGGACTATGTACCGAAGAAGCTGAGGGAGGCCTTCCAGGCGGCCGATCTCAAACTCATCGCCGAAGGTGGTGAATCGGTCGAGGAGATCACCATCACCTACATCGATGGCCAACCACGACAGGCTCTGTTCCAACGCCAGACCTTCCGTAAACCGGATGGGACGCTCGGCGGCATGATCGGCACGCTCATCGACATCACCGACACCAAGCGGGCTGAGCGGTTTGAGCAGTTCAGGAGCAGGACGCTCGAGCTCCTCGCCACCAACGTGCCGCTAAGCACCATCCTGACCGCACTCGTCGAGGGGGCCGAGCAGCTCGAACCCGACCTCCGCTGCAGCCTGCTTCTGGTCGACGCCTCGGGCAGACATCTCGGGCAGAGCATCGCGCCCAGTCTGCCCGACTTCTTCCGTGCCGCCATGGAGGGGATCGAGATCAACGAAGGCAATGGGACCTGCGCGCTTGCAGCAGCATCGGGCCGGCAGGTCATCGTGGAGCAGGTCGCCACCCATGAGGACTGGGCGAGCCACCGAGCGTTGGTGGAGCGGGCGGGCATCGGGGCGGCCTGGTCGCAGCCCATCTTCTCGGCAGCAGGCAAGGTCATCGGAACCTTTACGCTCTATCGGGCGGCGCCCGGCCTGCCGAGCGCAGACAACCTCTACCTCCTGGTGCAGGCTGCCCGCCTTGCCAGCATCGCCATCGAGCACACGCGGACGACAACCGCCCTCGCCAGCAAAGAGGCCCATCTGAGCACCCTTGTCCGAACCATCCCAGACCTCATCTGGCTCAAGGATGCAGAGGGCGTCTACCTCGCCTGCAACCCCACCTTTGAGCGGTTCTTCGGAGCGTCCGAAGAGGAGATCATCGGAAAGACCGACTACGATTTTGTCTCCAAGGAGCTGGCCGACTTCTTCCGCGCGCACGACCGGCGGGCCATGGAGAGCCCCAAGGGCAGCACCAATGAAGAGTCCCTCACCTTCGCCGTCGGGGGGCACCACGGCCACTTCGAAACGGTCAAAACGCCCACCCGCAACCGTGATGGCGAACTGGTGGGTGTACTCGGCGTCGCCAGAGAGATCACGGAGCGGAAGCTGCTCACAGAATCGCTCCAGCGGGCCAAGGAGGAGGCTGAGAGCGCAGCGAGGGCCAAGAGCTCCTTCCTCGCCAACATGAGCCACGAGATCCGCACGCCGATGAACGCCATCATCGGCCTCACAGAGCTCGCTCTCCGCACTGCACTCACCCCCCGACAGCAGGACTATCTCGATAAGGTCCACTCCGCGGCCAACTCGCTGCTCGGGCTGCTCAACGACATCCTCGACTTCACCAAGATCGAGGCGGGCAAGCTCCCGGTGGAGGCCATTCCTTTCCCTCTCGAGCAGGTCTTTGAGGGCGTTGCGGCCATCATGGCCATCCAGATCGAAGACAAGGGGCTCGAGCTCCATTTCTCGCAGGGTCCGGACGTGCCGGGTCACCTCATCGGAG
>CAIQPA010000014.1 GCA_903873545.1 uncultured delta proteobacterium | reverse complement strand
TGCCGAGCGGCCCCCAGACGGGTGAGAGCGGGCTCTGGGCATCGACGAAGAGGTCGATGAAGAGCGTATGCCGCGGCCGCGGATGCTGCTCCCGTGCGGAACCCGGTACCTCGCACGCGCGCAGCAGGAACATGACGCGCGCCTCGATCGGATACAACGGCGCAACGGCGGGTAGGAGATGTGGACGGCGGCGTGGCAACGATAGACCTCGGAGTCTTGGACTCTGAGGTTTTCGTCGCCTGCGCGCCGCTGTTGCGGGGTGCGGTGCAGATTTTTGAAGCCTGCTGCGTACAACCGCGGAAGGCGAGCCAATCTGCAATCGACGGCCCGTCGCGCGATCGACGCCCGGCGCGGCCTCTACGAGGTCATCCTGATGAAGGAGTAGGGCCGGCAGCCCGCGGTCAGACCTGGCGTTGCTGACCCGCCAGCGCTGCGATGCGCGCCTCTACTTCGACCCGCAGCTGCTCGAGCGGTAGCGCGCTGAGCCGCTCCATCTCGGAGGTCGAAACGATGCGCGACGCGACAGCCAGCAGCGTGCGCTGCTCGCCCTCTTGCCGTCCCTCTTGCCGGACCTGCGCCTCGCCTTCTCGACGGGCCCGCGCCATCCTTTGGCGCGCGATGCGTCGAAGCAGGGAATTGAGGTAAGCGGTGGAGTTAAGTTCGCCCTGTTCTTCGACTGTCATGGGTACCTCCTGTCTGCGGATGCGGCGTAACAACTGCCGAAGAATATCGCTCGGCAGCCCGCGCTCAGCCCTGGGGCTGTGGTCCTGCCAGAGCCGCTCCGAGCGTTACCGCGCCTGCAGCCGCTGGGTGAGCGTCTCGAGCGCCTGTTCGGGAGACAGCGCCTGGAGCTGCTCCACCTCGTGGGATGGCAGGAGCTTCTTCGCGATGTTGAGCGCAGCCAGCAGCATGCCCCGCGCCTCGCCCTCCTGTCGGGCCTCCTTGCGGCCCCGCCGCATGTACCAGCGGCCCAGGTAGTCGCGATAGGGAGAGGGCGGCAGCGCGCGAAACTCCTCGTCCAGTCCGTCCAACACTGCGTTCAACTCTTGCTCGGTCATCGGTACCTCCTGTCGTCTGATTCTCCCCAACAACTCCTCTCGAACATCGCTCGGCAGCATAGGGTCGGTCAAGATGTGCCTCATCCGTTCGTTTGCCTCGGCCGCGTTGCGTGAGGCGAAGACCCCGCGGAGCAGCGCGTAGCCCGGCTTGGCCTCCAGCAACCCCGGGACCACGACGTAGGCCGCCCCGCGCCGCCCGCGCGGAATCTGCCAGACCCCCGGCTCCAGCTTCACGGCTGCATGAAAGCGGAGTCTCGACCGTGGCGGTCGCCGGCAGACCATCAGCAGCACCGCCTCATCGGTATCCTCCTCCGGCGCCAGCAGCAGCGGCTGCGCAAGGTGGCGCCGGAACTTGCTCACAGAAACCCCGCCCGACTCCAGCTCCACCACAATCCGCCGCCCGGCGAAGAGCCGCCGCAGCGGCCAGAGAGACGCAGGCAACAGCTCTCGCGCATCGAGCATGAGGTCGGCGAAGAACCTGTGCCGCGGCGTCGGCACCTGCTCCTGCACCAGCGCACGCGGATAGCCGGGCAGCAGAAAGGTGGTGCCCCGCCACTCCTGCCAGTTGTGGAGATGCGATGGGGGCGGAGAGTCGATGAAGTGCTCGAGCATGACAGACCTCGGAGTCTTGGACTCTGATCTTATCGTCGTCTGTCGGCGGTTGTTGCGGGCTGCGGTGCAGAAAGTGGCTTCGCGCACGGCCGCTCGGGGTGTTACCGCGCCTGCAGCCACGAAAAGACGTCGAAACAACGAAGATTGTGGACGGGTCGCCGGGGGTTGGGTGGTAGG
>CAIQPA010000013.1 GCA_903873545.1 uncultured delta proteobacterium | reverse complement strand
TGTTCGAGGCTGTATCCGCAGCGGTCTCCGTCGGAGTAATCGGCGACGAGCAGCTCGGAGGTGAGCTTCCAGGGATTCCCCTGTTCAGGGCAGTCGCCGGAGCCCTCGATTCGGTCGCGCGTTCCATCCTCGTTTACGCAGACCCGGCACATGCCGCAGCTGCCGTCGCTGCGGCAGGGCGAGAGGCAGGAGCTACCGCCGCCAACGCAGCTCTGCGCAGGGGTAGAACACCAGCGCGGGTCGAGCGGCGCGGCCGCTCCATCTGGGGCAAAGCAGCTGTTGGGTTCAAGCTCTGAGGCGGGCGTGCAGCGGCCCTCAATGCAGTAGACGGCCTTCGTGAAATCGTAGCGGCCGCCGAATCCCCCACCTTGGGTTCCGCGCTCAAGGGTGAAGGCGTCGGGCTGTGCGCAGGCAAACCCGAGGTGTCCGCGGGCGGCAAAGTTCGGCGCCTGCCCGATGTCGGCGCAGGGTTCGCCGGGCGCGGGCGGCTTCACGCACCTGTTGTTCCTGCAGAGGAGCTTCGAGAGGCGGATTGCGGGGTAGCGGTCAAAGGCAGGGTTCGTGAAGGGGTAGAGATGGGCGCCGGTGTAGAAGTCGTTGCCCCAGGCGGGTCTGTTGTCGAACTCACCGGTTTCTTCCCAGGCATGCTCCGGGTGGTAACTCCACGCGTAGCCCGACCCGGCCGTCTCGGCGTAGTCATCACAGTCCGGCTTCAGGGCGGCATTGCAGAAGGCTCCCTCGGTGGTTGGGAGTGACCGGCAGAGGCGCGGGCCCGGAGTGCTGTCGCTGCCCTCGGGATCAGCGGAGTAGCAGAAGGTGTAGGCGTCGGCGCACATCCCCCAGAGGAGCTCTGCTGGAAGCTCGTCGCAGGCGCTGCCGATTGGGAGGAGTGGCTGGCAGCCGCGCGACGGATGACAGTAGGTGCCCGGGATGCAGCGGAGTCCGCCCAGATGGGTGAGGCCGCCGTTCTCTGTGCCATAGCCCGGGCCGTCTGGTGCTTCCGCCCAGCACTGCTGGCCCTGATAGAGCCAGTCTGCGCCGCCACAGTCGAAGTTATCGCCGAAGAGGTCTTGGCCGATACAGGCGTCGTCCGAGCCGCGAGAGCAGGCAGCGTTCCACCAGGCGGCGGCCGCGAGGAGGAGGGCGAGTGCGAGTGCGTTGCGATGCATGGAGGGCGGCTTCGGCGGGTGTCGACGGATGACCCTTCGGGTAGCATCCCGCAGGACGGTCCGCAGCGTCAATGATTCTGCAATCCGTCGGAGCCGCGTTGCACCAGACGAGCGCCACGCCACCGCCGTTGCGGTCGACGGTCAGGTCGCGCGTGACAGGTCGGTGGAGGCGGGGTAGCAAATCTGCTCGGTCGCTACCGTCCCGCGCCGCGCCACCCAGAGGGCATCATGTCTGCGTCACGCTCCGCTCCGCTCCTGTCGTCCCTGCTGCTCCTGTCAGCCCTCGTTTCGGGCGCCGGCACGGCACAGGCCGCCGAACCTGCTCCGACATTCGCCCGCCACTTCGCCACCTTCGACCTCCGGGGGCGCAGCCAGCCGACGGGTCTCGTGGCCGACAGTTCGCTCATCCTCCGCCAGACCCATAGCGCGCCGGGTTCGTTGCTCCTCGACCAGACCTACCGCGAGATCGGCATCGATGCGTCGGTGTCGCCCGCACTGGCAGAGGCGGGTCTTCACGCGGAGTGGCTGCCGCTCCGCATTCTCAAGCTCCGCGCGGAGGCCCACGCACTCTCGTCGTTCGGCCTGCTCGGCTACACGCTCTCCTTCCCATCGCCCGCGTCGGCCTTTGGCGACCGTGAGGTCGAGGCGCGTGAAGGCGAAGAGGAGGCTGGCCTCGCGCTCCGCCTCTCGCTTCAACCCACGCTGCAGGTGAAGGTCGGGCGGCTCGTGGCGCGGCATACCGCGGCCTTCTACTGGCACGACTTCAGCGGCTATCGCGGTCCCGTGGTCCGGGAGCGGCTGTTCGACCAGCTGCAGGCCACCGACGGCGACGGGATGCAGGCCCACACCTCGCTGTTGGCCTGGGAGGTACGGGACGGCCCCGGCGATGCGCTGGCGATCGTCGGCGGCTTCCACGAGTGGGTGGAGAGCTTCGAGGCCGAAACAAGCCGGCAGCGTGCTGGGCTCGTCGCGGTGCTGATCCCGGCGCCGGAGTATGCAGGGTTCCGCCGCCCGCGGCTCTACCTGCAGGCGGGCAGCAACCTATCGGACCGGAACCGCGAGGGCGCGGTCTTCGTGCAGGGCGGGCTCGGCGTTGACCTCTGGCTGGCCGAGCAGCCCTGAGGCGCGTCGGTTAGAGGCAGAGGCCCAGGAAGACGGGGACCACGTCGGGGTTCAGCGTGCCCACATTGCAGGTGGTGCCGGGGTCGTTGGCGCAGTCATCGAAGCCCTCGCGGCAGGCGAGGACGCAGGTAGCGCCAGCGCCGGTGTCGAGGCAGAGGGTGCCGGGCGCCTCGCAGGGTGTGCCCTCCGCGGTGCAGCGGCCTCCGATGGCGCCAGCGCTGAACTCCTGGGTGCAGATGCCGAAGTTAAGGTTGCCAGTGAGCGGGAAGATGGCGCTGCAGGTAGCGCCGCGGCCGCAGACGGCG
>CAIQPA010000012.1 GCA_903873545.1 uncultured delta proteobacterium | reverse complement strand
GCGCAGCCTTCGCAGCGGATGCAGCTGTTGCGCCGGGTACTTCCGCGGCGCGGGGCGCCTCCGCCTCCTTGCCGCAAGCAGCGACAAGGCCAAGCAGGAGTAGCACCGCGAGAGTTGGTCTTGGCCGGTTCGTTGGGCTAGTGGTGCGCACGGTCGTGAGGTCCTCGCTTGAAAGTCTGCGACATCAACAATCTCTACTCTCCGACGGGAGGCGGTGTCCGCACCTACCACGAGGCCAAACTCCGCTGGTTCTCTGAGCGCACCGATGTGGACTACGCATTGATCGTCCCCGGCCCCGCGCGCAAGGTAGAACAGATCGGTTGCGCTACCCGCATCGAGGTCCCTGGCCTGCCGCTCGGTCGCTCCGGCTACCGCTCCATCGTCCACGCCGGCGACCTCACCTGGGCGCTCGGCCTCGTCCAGCCCGACCTCATCGAACTCGGCTCCGTCTACACGCTGCCGCGCCATGTGCGTACCGCGCTCCATCGGCTCGGCCGTCTCGAGGCCACCGCCCTCGTCGGCTTCTACCATGCCGACTATCCCGACACCTATGTGCGGCCCTACGCGCAACGACTGGGGAAGGGCGTCGGCAGCTGGGCCACCGGCTTTGCGGAGCGCCACTGCGGCCGCGCCTATGGGAGCCTGTCTGCAACCTTTGGCGCCAGCCAGTATGTGGTCGATAAGCTCGCCGCCTTCGGCGTCACGCGCCTCTTCCGCACTCCGCTCGGCGTCGACATCGAACGCTTCCACCCGAGCCTCGATGCGGCCCATGTGGGTATCGCGGCGACTGCGGCTCCGCGTCGGCTCCTCTACCTCGCCCGCCTCGCGCCGGAGAAGGGTATCGACCTCCTGATGCAGGCCTATCCCACCTTCCGCGACCCGGCCCGCTTCCAGCTGATCATCGGCGGAAAGGGGCCGCTGGAGGGCGCGGTAGCGCGCTTCGTCCGGACCTTCCCGGAGGTGCAGCGGCTGCCCTATCTCACATCCCCCGAGGCCGTCGCAGCCGCCTTCGGCAGCGCCGACCTCGTCGTCCAGCCCGGCCCCTACGAGACCTTCTCGCTCGCCACATTGGAGGCGCTCGCCACAGGCGCGCCCGTCGTCACGGCCGATGCCGGCGGTGCCGCCGAGCTTGCCCGAGAATTCGGCGGCGAGACCTTCCAGACCGGTTCGCCGGAGGCGCTTGCAGCCGCCATCCTACGCTGGGCCGACAGCCCGCCGAGCATCACCGCCGCAGAGCGTGCTGCCGCCGTTGCCGCCCGCTACGGTTGGGATGCTGTGTTCAGCCGCATGCTGGGGCACTATCGCGAAATCGTGGCCGCGCAGGCCGCAAGTCTGCCCGCCAAGCTTGGCCCATGAGGAGTCACTGTTGAACCCCTCCGTCATCATCTGCCTCCACGACGTCTCGCCCCGCCACGATGAGCGCATTCGCGCCATCCACGCCCTCCTCGCAGAGCTCGGCGTCGGCGCCCGATACAGCATGCTTCTCGTCCCCGACTTCTGGGCCAGCGCCCCGCTCGGCAGCCACGCAGGCTTTGCCCAATGGCTCCGCGACCGCCGCGACGAGGGCGTAGAGATGGTCTTGCACGGCTACTTCCACCGCGACACCACGCAGCACACCTCCGCGCTCGCCGCCTGGAAGGCCCGCACCTACACCGCTAGCGAAGGTGAGTTCTTCGGCCTCTCCGAAGAGGATGCAGGCCGACGCATCGACGAGGGCCAGGCCGTTGTCACCGAGGTCATCGGCGCCCCGACCGAGGGCTTCGTTGCGCCCGCCTGGCTCTACAGCGAAGGCGCCCGCGCGGCGCTCGCGACCCGCAAGTTTGCCTGGGCAGAGAACCACAGCACGGTCTGGTCGCCCCGCACCGGCAAGACGCTGCTTCGGGGTCCCGTGGTCAGCTACGCGAGCCGCGACCTGCAGCGCATCATCGGCTCCCACCTCTGGTCCCGGACCGCCTCCATCGTGCTCCGCGGACAGCCCGTCGTGCGGTTCGCGCTTCACCCGCACGACTTCGACATCCCCTCGCTCCGCCGCGAGATCGAACGGGCCCTCCGCGGCTTCCTCCGCTACCGCCAGCCCCTGCTCTACGGCGAGCTGGTCGAGGCCCGCGCCAACTGACGCGCCCGCTCGCCCGACAGCACCTCGCGCGCGTTTCGCGAGAGCAGCCTGTCGAGCTGTGCCTCCGTCCATCCCCGGTCGAGCAGCACAGCAACGATGCGCCAGATATCGCGGCAGTCGCGCTGGTCGTTCGGTATCGACGGCACCCAGCCGTCGTAGTCGCTGCCAAAGGCCACATGCTCCATGCCGGCCAGTGCGACCACACGTTCGATGTGGTCAGCGATGCAGGAGGAGTCGGCGCGCAGTCGCCCCGCGAGGAACATCGGCGCAAAGATGATGCCGATGACGCCGCCCGTCGCTGCGATGGCCTGCACCGCCTCGTCGGAGATGTTGCGGCCATGCTCGTTCACGCTCTTGATTCCCGTGTGGGTGCAGAGCAGCGGCTTGGTTGCCATCGCAGCAACGTCGAGCAGGCCGCGGTTGTTCACGTGGGCGACGTCGACGATCAAGCCGCAACGCTCGAGCTCCGCGACCACCTCGCGGCCATATCCGGAGAGGCCGTCACGCTCGTTCGCGCCCACGCCGAACCCGTTCGCAGCAGCGCGGCCGCTCCGTAGATGCACCAGCGTCATGTAGGCAGCACCTCGCTTCACCAGCGCTTCGATGCGCTCAATGCGGCCGTTCAACATGTGGGCACCCTCGACCCCAGGCGCGGCCAGCGGCGCACAGTCGGACTCGCCCCGCTCGAGCCAATCGGAGGGCTG
>CAIQPA010000011.1 GCA_903873545.1 uncultured delta proteobacterium | reverse complement strand
GCTTCTAGTTCGCGCCGCCCCGGTTCTTGCCCACCCAGTGCGGGTCGCGGAGCGTCCGCTTGTAGAGCTTGCCGTTGGGGTCGCGCGGCATCGCCTCGATGAAGTCCACGCTCCGCGGCAGCTTGTACTTGGCCAGCCGCTCCGTCGCCCAGGCCAGGAGCTCTGCCGTGAAGGCCTCTCCGGCAACCGCGCCGCCACCCACCTGGATGACCGCCTTCACCGCCTCGCCCATGTCCTCATCGGGCACGCCAAAGACCGCCACATCGTCCACCTGCGGGTGCTGTGACAGCACCGACTCGATCTCCGCGGGGTAGATGTTCACCCCACCGGCGATGATCATGTCGGCCTTGCGGTCGCAGAGGAAGAGGTAGCCATCCTCGTCCACAAAGCCGGCATCACCGACCGTGAAGAAGCCATCCTTCCAGGAGTCGGCCGTCTTCTTGTCGTCGCCGTGGTACTTGAAGGTGTGCTGGCCCATGGAGATCCAGACCGTGCCCGGCGTCTTCGTCGGCACGGGCTGCCCTGCGTCGTCCAGGATCAGGATGCGCGAGATGGGCCACGGCTTTCCGACCGTACCCGGCTTCTGCTTCCACTCCGCCGGCGTCGCCGTGGTGCCGCCGCCCTCCGAGGCCGCGTAGTATTCGTAAACCGTGTCGCCCCACCAGGCGAGCATGGCCCGCTTCACCTCGATGGGGCAGGGCGCCGCACCATGAATCATCTGCCGGAGCGACGAGACATCGGTCGCATCGCGCAGCTCCTGCGGCAGCTTGAGCAGCCGGGTGAACATGGTCGGCACCATGTGGCTCGTGGTCACCTTGTACTTCGCGATCCGCTCGAGCATCCCCTCGGGCGTCCAGCGGTCCATCAGCACCACCGTGTGGCCCAGGTGCAGGTGGTTGGTCGCAAAGTTGATGACCGCGGTGTGATACATCGGCGCCACCACAAGATGCACCCCGTTGTCGCGCGGCGTGATGCCGAAGGAGAGCAGGAACATGGCCTGCATGCTCGACACCTGCTCGGGCGCCAGGTCGCCGAAGGGGCGCCGAACCCCCTTGGGCCGCCCCGTGGTGCCCGAGGTGTAGGTCATCGTCGTGCCGGCAAACCGGTCGGCCGGCACCGCAGCCGACTGCGGCGAAGTGAGCGCCGTGAGCTGCTGGTGGCCCTCCACCGCATCCACGCAGAAGCGGCGCGCCGCCTCATAGCCGATGCCGTCCAGCGCCTTCTGCGCCAGTTCCGAGGTCTTGGCCGAGTAGAAGACAGCCTTCGCCGCGCAGTCGTTGACGATGTAGCCGGCCTCGGGCGGCGCCAGGTGGTAGTTCAGCGGCGTGAGGTAGAGCCCCGACTGCGCCACCGCCATGAAGAGCTGCAGCACCTCCGACCGGTTCTCCAGCATCATCGCGATGCAGTCGCCCTTCTGGACCCCCATGGCCCGCAGCCCATGCACCAACTGGTTGGCACCGGCCAGCAGCGCGCCAAAGGTCACGGTCTCTCCGTCGGGCTCCACCACCGCGATGTCGTTGGGGTGGGCCTGCGCCTGCTCCCAGAAACCAAAAGTCGGCATGCTCGTCATCGGGGTTCCCATCGTCGCGCTCTCATGGCTGCTTCAGACCCGCCACCTGCGGGGGTGGCGACCTCTGCAATCTCATACCGCAAAGGTCAACGGCCCGATCCTGACACATTGCGTCAAAAGAAGGCAACGCTCTTCCTTTGACCCCTTCGCCGCCGCGGTAGTAATCCCCACGCACTTGCGATGAAACCTGCCTCGGGAGCCTCGGGATGCCTTCAGCTCAGACAACCTCTGCACAGCCCTGCCGCCGCCCGCGCGGCGCAACCATCGCCGCCGCCTCCATCGCGGCCGCAACCCTGCTGGCCGCCTCCGCCGCCTCGGCCCACCCCTTCGCCCTCTACGGCTTCGGCTCCCGCTCCACCGCCATGGGCGGCGCCGGAACCGCCACCGCCACCGGCGCCTCTGCCGTCCATTACAACCCGGCCCGCCTCACCACAGGCCCCTCGTCGGCCTTCATCGGCGGCTACGCCACCTTCAACGACCTCGAGATCAACCTCGCCAACAGGCCCGCCGGCTACGACATCCTCGGCAGCCCAGGCCGCCCCTCCGCCTGGCCCGTCATCCCCACCGAGTACCGCCTCAACGAGCGCAAAGACCCCGAGCAGCCCGGCACCGGCTTCAACTTCGCACTCGGCGCCGTCTCCGACCTCGGCTTCGACCGCTTCCGTGTTGGCTTCATCGCGGCAATCCCTGTCATCTCCACGGTCGACAGCAAGACCACCTTCGCCGACGAGCGCGAACAGTACTTCTCCAACAGCCTCCAGTTCGACCTCATGGGGGCCCGCACCGAGCAGGCCACCCT
>CAIQPA010000010.1 GCA_903873545.1 uncultured delta proteobacterium | reverse complement strand
CTCGAACGGGGCGCCGGACTCGGCGGCGCGGATGGCCGCTACGGCGTCGCGCAGGAGGCCGTTGTAGAGCGGGCCGAGCAGGGCGGCTGGGCGCGACACCTCGGGCTCGTTGAGCACATCGTAGCCTGCCACCTCGGGCCGTCCCGCGAAGCGTGTTGCGATGGCGCTCCAGGTTGCGATGAACCGGTCGCGGATGCCGTCGCGATTGTCGTAGAAGGCGTTCCAGGCGTTGCGGACGGCGGGCGACGAGTTGCGGTCGCCCGTGATGCAGGTGGAGGCACCATCGGTGAAGACGGCCCAGGCCGGTGCGCCGTCCCATCCCTTCGCGGGGCTGCTGCCTTCCGGGCAGACCTCGCCTTCCGGGGTGAAGATGAAGGCGGAGTAGGCATCCTGGTGCATGTCGATGACGGTGTAGATGCCGTGCTCCGCAGCCGTCCGGACGTAGCTGTCGATGCGGTCGAGATAGGCCTCGCTCACCTCGCCGCGCACCGGTTCGAGCTGCGACCAGTTGACCACGAGCCGGATGACCGAGATGCCCGAGGCGGCCATCTCGTCCCAGTCTGCCGCGGTCGTCTCCATCGTTGGCGGACTGCCGGCGACACCCTGCCAGTACTCGCCGAGCGAGGTGACGTTGACGCCGCGGATGAGAGTGTCGCGACCGCGGTCGTCGATGATGCGGCGGTCATCGGAGGCCTGCAGCGGGCGGAGCGCGAAGGGCCAGGTTGTCTCGGGCTCGTAGGGCAGCCCCATGCCGGAGGAGCCCTCCGTGATGTCTGCGTCGTCACCCGAATCTGCGCTGCCGTCGGCCTCTGCGGTATCCTGACCGGAGCCGGTCGTATCGGTCGCTGAGAGCTTGGAGGCGTCGTCCGAGCAGCCGGCCGCAAACAGCAGCGCGAGGAGGGTGATGAGGCGGAGGAGGGCATGCATGGGTCGAGTCTCCGGTGGAATGGCTGCATGATAGGTGCGGTGCGGGGCGGGAGGGAAGGGCAGGCAGCAATTGCCTTCTTGCTCTCCGCCATGCAGCGATCTAGGCGGCAGAGGTCGTTACCCGTCCATCCTGTTCGAAGGAGCCATCATGATCCGCACCGCCTCTGCCCTGCTCGCCGCCCTCTGCCTCGTCTCCACGCTCCCCGCCGTCGCGCACGCCGGTGACGACTGCTGCCCCAAGGAGGGTGAGGCAGCCGCTGCAGAGCCTGCCGTTTCGACGCCCGACGAGGTGAAGGCTGCGCTCGCGGAGAATGAGGTGACCCCCGTTGACGCCAATGGCCCCGAGACCCGCGCCAACTTCGGCACGCTCCCCGGCGCGCTCCTCCTCGGCGAGGCTGGCGTCACCGCAGACCTGCTCGGCGCCGACAAGAGCCGCGCGCTGGTCTTCTACTGCAGCAGCGAAAAGTGCGGTGCCGCCCCCGGTGCTGCCAAGGAGGCCATGGAGCTCGGCTACACCGAGGTCCGCGTCATGAAGGCGGGCATCAAGGGCTGGGTTGCCGCCGGCTTCGAGGTCTCGAAGTAGTCGAACCCACCGCCCGTCGCGTGCATCTCGCCT
>CAIQPA010000009.1 GCA_903873545.1 uncultured delta proteobacterium | reverse complement strand
CCGAGGCCCCCAGTCGCGCCTTCGGCCTCATCGCCATCGGACTCTTCAAGCGCATGGTGCTAGCCGCCGCACTCTCCACGCATGGTGTCTCCGACGCCTTCCTCGCGCCCGACAACTACACTGCCTCGGGTCTCTGGCTCATTATGCTCGGCTACACGGTGCAGCTCTACTGCGACTTCTCCGGCTACACCGACCTGATGCGCGGCATCGCCCTGCTCTTCGGTTTCAAGATCCCCGAGAACTTCCGCAACCCCTACGCTGCGACCTCCGTGACCGAGTTCTGGAAGCGGTGGCACATGTCCTTCTCCGGCTGGCTGCGTGAGTATATCTACTTCCCGCTTGGCGGCTCCCGCGACGGCCGCATCGGGCAGTATCAGAACCTCATCATCACCATGCTGGTCTGCGGCCTCTGGCACGGTGCGGCCTGGGGCTTCATCATTTGGGGTGGCCTGCACGGCGTCGCGCTCGTGGTGCACAAGCAGTACACCCTCTGGCGCGAAGCGCGCGGTGGCACCAAGGCGCCGCCGAGTTTTGGCGGGCGGCTCACTGGCTGGTCGCTGACGCTGCTTTTTGTCTGCCTCACCCGCATCTTCTTTGCCTCGCCCGACCTCGAAAGCGCGTTCGCCTACTTCGCGCGGCTCGCTGACTGGCAGGCGGAGGGGCTGGGAGCCGACCGCATCCTGCTGCTCGGCACGGCGCTGGGGCTGGCCTGGAACTTCGTGGGCGACCGGCTGCTGGCCGGGTATGAGCGGCTGACGCAGCCTCGTCCCATCTGGCAACAGGTGGCGGTCTTTGCCGCGGTGCTACTCCTGCTCACGCTCATCCGCCCCGGGGCCGAGAGCCCCAGCGCCTACTTCGGGTTCTGATGGCAAACCGGTTCACACCTCGCTCGGTTGTGCTGTCGGCGCTCGCTACCGGTGCCCTGCTCCTTGCGGTTCATGGCGCATCGCTCAAGCGCGAGGCAGACTTGTCCGGCGAAGGTTTCCTGCCCGCGCCCCTGCTCGCTCCCGCAGCCTGGTTGGCAGAGGCGACGGGGCTCGATGCGGCGCTCCACCGCTGGGGTACAATGCGCGACAGCTGGTACGACCCGCTGAGCGAAGAGATGCCGCCCTTGCTCGATGAGCCCCAGGCGCTCGGAGACGAAGAAGAAGAGGCGGAGGAGGGAAGCAGCGAAGGCAGCGGCTCGGGGGCGGAGGAGGAGCTGCTCCCCGACGGCCCTGCGGCCAGCGCGACCTCGAAGCCGGCCGGCGCATCGCGAAAACGGGGTGAAGATGCGGACGAGATGACCGCGGTTGCGCCCACGCATCCCGACTCGCCGGAGCGAGATGCGCTCCTCGCACAGGGCGGTGGCGGCACGACCCAGCGCGCAGCCGACCCCACCGCACCCGTGATTCGCAGGGTGCTCATCATCGGCGCCTCCTCCATCGAGGGGGCCCTTGGTATCGAGTTGGAACGGCGCCTCGAGCGCATCCCCGGCGTGACGGTACTCCGCTGGGGGCGCCATTCTACGGGGCTCGCCCGCCTCGACTACTTCGACTGGCTCGAGAAGACCCGGACGCTCGCCGCCAGCTTCCGCCCAGACCTCGTGCTTGCGCAGCTCGGCGGCAACGACGGACAGGCCATCACCCGGCCGTCGGGAGGGGTTGTCGCCGCCACCCACAGCCGCAAGTGGGAGAACCGATACGAGGGCCGCATGCGCGAGTTCGTGCAGGTACTAGCGGCGCAGGGTGCGCGGCTCGTCTACTTGGGCATGCCGATCCCGCGGGACGAGGTGAAGCGGCGACGCATGGCGCTTGCCAACCGGGCCAGCAGGGCTGCGGTAGAGGCAGGCGGCGAGCGCTATCTCTCGACCTGGGAGTTTACCGCGAGCCCAACGGGTGACTATCTGACCAAGATGATGATTGGCGACCGCGAACGAGGACTCCGGGCACCCGACGGCTTCCACCTATCGACGGTAGGGTCTGGCTATGTTGCAGGCCGGATCATCAGCTACCTGCGCGCCGGCTTTACCCTGCCCGACGAGGAGCAGGCCACCGCGGAGGGTTCGAATAACCCATACGCGAGCGAGCCTGCGCCGGTAGCGCCTGCCCCGCTCCCCGCTCGTGCCCCGCGCGCACCCGCACCTGTCGCAGAGCCTGCGCCCGTTGTACCAGCACCTATTGCAGAGCCTGCGCCCGTTGTACCGGCACCCGTCGAGGAGCCTGCGCCAGCGCTGCTCGCTCCTGCAGCCGAAGTCGTTCCCGAACCCGCACCAGCGCCGGAACCTGCTGCGGTACCCGAACCGGTCGCGCCCGAACCCGACGCAGCACCAGCGCCCCCACCGGAGGCCTCGGGTGGCCCCTAGGCAGCATGG
>CAIQPA010000008.1 GCA_903873545.1 uncultured delta proteobacterium | reverse complement strand
GGCGACGACGTCGTGCGCATCCAGAAGGCCAACAAGGCCTATGGCAGCAGGGTCATCTACAAAGACTTCAGCTACCTCATCCGTCGCACCGAACGCTGGTGCGTCATGGGCGTGAACGGCGCCGGCAAGTCGACGCTGCTCAAGATGATCGCGGGCGATGCGCGCCCCGACGCCGGCGACCTCACCGTCGGAGCGAGCGTCAAGATGGGCTACTTCGCGCAGCATGCCATGGAGCTCCTCGCCGGAGACGAGACCATCATCGAGTCGCTCGAGCGCGCCTTCCCGATGGCCTCCGTCGGCTCGCTAAAGAACCTGGCCGGCGCCTTCGGCTTCTCCGGCGACGACACCAAGAAGCTCTGTCGACTGCTCTCAGGCGGCGAGAAGGCCCGGCTCGTCATGGC
Organism: uncultured delta proteobacterium; assembly: GCA_903873545.1. Lineage (GTDB taxonomy): Bacteria > Myxococcota_A > Bradymonadia > REDH01 > REDH01 > CAIWGR01. The sequence goes on along the minus strand of CAIQPA010000008.1, from coordinate 2,654 downwards.
CCGCCTGCTCTACGATCCCCCGAACTTCCTCGTGCTCGACGAGCCCACGAATCACCTCGACATCGCCACCAAGGAGATGCTGGTGAACTCCCTCAAGGGCTACGAGGGCACCATGCTCTTCGTCTCGCACGACCGCTCCTTCCTCTCCGAAGTCTCCAACCGCGTCCTCGAAATCACCCACGATGGCCCGAGGGTCTTCGAAGGCGGTTATCGTGAGTATGTGGTAGCAACGGGCTACGAAGCTCCAGGCGTCCGCTAGCCACTCCCACAGGGTCAACCATGTCGATGCAACGAAGCCTCCCGCTGGTCACGCTCCTCCTCCTCTCCGCCTGCAGCAAGGAGGCCGACAAGGCTACCGCAGACACCTCTTCGGAGGGCAGCGACGCCACCTCGGGCTCGGGCTCCGGCGACGTCTCGGAAGGCAGCGACACCACCTCAGGCTCTGGCGACGGTTCCGCCGACACAACCGCCGACGCCACGCCGCCGACCTGGCCCACCACCACCCCCGCCCGCATCGGCGGAACGCGGCCCGCCAAAGTCAACCACCCGCGCGCCTTCACGCCGGGACGCGAGTACCCGCTCATCATCCTGCTCCACGGCTACGGCGCCTCGGGCCTGGCCCAGGACCTCTACATCGGCCTCTCGACGCTTGGCACAGCCGAGTTCGACGCAATCACCGTCATCCCCGACGGCACGCTCAACCGTAACAGCCAGCGCTACTGGAATGCCTCAGCCGCCTGCTGTGCCTTCTCCGAGCCCAACCCGCCCGACGATGTCGCCTACATCCGTGCGCTCATCGCAGAGGCCAAGGCCTCGATGCCCATCGATGCCGGCCGCATCTACCTCTTCGGCCACAGCAACGGCGGGTTCATGAGCTACCGCATGGCCTGTGAGGCCTCCGACGCCATCACCGCCTTCGTCAGCCTCGCCGGCGCCGACTCCTACGCCGACGCCGACTGCCCCGCCACCACGACCCCTGTCAGCGGTCTGCAGATGCACGGCACCGCCGACGATACCATCGCCTACGATGGCTCCTCCTCGGGACCAATCGGCATCGGCGCCTACGCCAGCGCCCTCGCCTCTGCGCAGAACATCGCCCGACGCGCCGGTTGCGACACCGCGGGCGCTGCCGGCGCCGACCTCGACCTCATGACCACGCTCGAGGGCGCGGAGACCACGACGCTGGCCTTCGATGCGGGCTGCACCGCCGGTGCAGATGCCGCTCTCTGGACGCTCCGCGGAGGCACCCACATCCCGGTCATCAACCCTGCAGGAACCCGCGCCGCGCTCGCCTGGCTCCTACGCCACGACCGCACGCCGTAGGGCGCTCCTACTGCGTCAGCAGCGTCCGGCGGAGCACGAACCCCTGACCATCTGAGATACCCTCCTGCGTGCTACCGAGCGAGAAGGGGAACATGAAGTTGGTCGCGTCGGGGCAGGACGTTCCGCGGTCCGGATTGGAGCAGACGGGCGTGTCCTGGATGGGGTCTGCCTCGGTGCCGCCATGCTCGGTCGTGTGACGCAGGCCGAGGAAGTGGCCGACCTCGTGGGCAAGCGTCTGGCCTGTCATGTCGGCGCGCGAGGAGAGATACTCCGAGGTAAAGACCAGGCCTGCGCCCTCGTTTCCGTGCAGGCCAGGAACGCCGGGCGCTCCGAGCGAGAGTCCGAGCAGCCCCTCCGCCTCGGCCACCTGGAAGCCCTGAATCAGGAAGACGTTGACGCTCAACTTTTCGGCCAGCGTCGGCCCGGGCGCCTGGCTCAGCGACACCAGCCCGTAGCAGTCGTTGATGTTGCGCACGATGCGGTAGCGCTCGCGATCGGTGCCCGACACGTCGAAGTAGCGCACCGTCCGGACGGTGACGCCCTCCTTGCTGTAGATGCGGCGCATGGAGTCGAGCATCGTCCTCATACCGGCGTTCTGCGCTGCGTTGGCAGCGGTGATGCCGTTCACACCCACGAGATAGATGTTCAGGTCGATCTTGCTCCCCTCAGCGCTCTTCTGGAGCACATAGTAGCAGGGCGAGTCGTCCGAGGTGTTGATCTCGAGCGTGTAGCGGCCGCCGCCCTGCTGGACGATGTTCTGGAACTGCGGCGCGGCCGGGAAGAAGACCGGCGCAACCGTCTGCAGGATGCCCGCGTTGACCGTCATGAAGGCATGGTCGGTACCGAAGTTCGCGCCCACCTGCCCATTCGGGAGGAGCAGTCGCGACGGTGCTACCAGGTCGGCCTGTGAGTAGGGCACGACGGCGAATGCTACGCTGCTCGCTGCGATGTCGAAGCTGAGCGCGCGGCCGCCCGAGATGGAGGTGGACTGACAGACCACGTTGATGCCTCCACCGGTACCGGGCGCCGTGGGGGCCGTGGGCGAGGTCTGGCCAGCCGTTCCGCAGTAGCCGTCGCCCGTGCCTGCGCCGATGCAGTCGTAGCCCGCGCGGCAGTCGCTGTCCTGTCCGCAGCTGAGGTAGCAGGCCGACGAGCCCGAGATGGTGCGGCAGCTCGTCGAGCGGCCGCTGGGCGCGTTGCAGCCGGCACTGTCGCCACCGAGCTCGGCGCAGTCGAGCGAAGTGCAGTAACCGCCGGGGAACTCGCTGCTCGACGCGCCTCGGATGCAGGTCCCGCCCTTGCAGTTGATGTCTGCGCTGCAGGGCGACCCG
>CAIQPA010000007.1 GCA_903873545.1 uncultured delta proteobacterium | reverse complement strand
TCGCGGATGCCCGCCTCCTTGAAACCGAAGGCCTCCGTGGGCTCCAGCCGCAGATAGTCGAGGTCCAGAATCCGATGGCTGAAGGCCAGCGGCAGCAGCAGCGTCTCGTCCAGCAGCTGGCTCACAAAGGCCGCGGGGATCTCGTCGTGCCGCATGAACCAGTCCCATAGCTTCTGCGACCGAACCACGAGGTCTCGGTTGGCGCCCACGTGTGGCTGCCAACGCTGCACGACCTCAGGCGCGCGAACCCGCGCTCCGTAAGACACCAACCCCTGCACAAACAGGTCGCGCGACATCGCCTCCTGGCTGGCAGCTGCAAGCCGGAAGGCCAGCGCCCCACGGTCCCGCATCAGGTTCTCGCGCGACGACTTGCTCGACACCTCGCGAAGGCTCCAAACGAGGTGGCCCCGGTGCGTGTTGAGCATCGCCTCTGCGAGCTGAACATCGGCCTCGCTCGCCTGCTCTCCAGCGAGCCAGAAATCTCCCGACTCCCAGCGCTCCCGCCAGGCCGTCAGGTTCTCCACCGCCCTCCGGCACTGCGCCATCGTCGGGTTCAGCTCGCCCGTGGCGTCTGTGCTGCCCAGCAGCGTCAGGAGCGTCGTCATCCCCTGGTAACTCGACCAGAGCACATTCAGCAGCGCATGCGTTCGGTAGAGGGCGTCGGCAGTCAAAAAATCACCAAGATGTAGAGCGACACAAGGCGCTCTCGATCTGCCCCGATTGGAGCATCCTCGTCAACTGAGATGCGGGCTTCCGGCAACTAGGCCACCGTCGGATGGATCGAGGTGCGGCTGTCGATTGCCGAAGCCTTGGAGCCGCCCCGCAGATTGACATGCAGCACCTCCGAGATGACGCCGGTGTCGTCGCCAAGCCCAAGATACTGATGCGCCGGTACCGAGTTCCGGAGCATGAAGCCGAACAACTTCAACCTGAGCGCGACCACAGGGCTCTTGCCCTTGTAGTGAAGGTGATCTTGGCCCACGAGGACCAGCCACCGCTTTGCGCTCCCCGGAAGGCGGAGTTTGTTCTTGTCCTTCCTCAACGCCAGCGCCTTCCGCACCGACGGGGTCTCCATATAGCCGTAGTGAAGCCGCAGCGCGACCACCGAGCCGAGCACTTCGTCGCGGCAGAACTCCACAAACTCCACCCGCTCCTCACGGACCACCACGGGCCGCTTCTCCTGAACGACTGTCACGAAGATGATATGCCGCGGCGTGATCCCGAACCGCTGGTGAAACATCTTCAGCACCGCCGGCACGTAGTCGTCGAGGCTGTCGATCGGCCTGCTGCTCATCACCACGACCGACCGCTTGGTCTGGACCCAGTCGCTCCCCTTCCGCCGCACCATCATCTCCCGCACGGTCTCCGGCTCCAACTGCTCTTCGATGCCGGTAGCCACCTCCGCGCGGCCCCACTTCCAGGTGGTCATGACTGCGAACACGATGATGCCGAGCACACACGGAATCCAGCCCCCATCCGAGAACTTGAGACTCGCGGCCGTCAGCAGGACCAGATCGAGGAGAAGGAAGCTGCCGAACAAGGCAGTCGCTCGTGCGAGCGACCAACCCCAGATGGCTTGCGAGACCGCCCACATGCCCATGGAAGTGACAGCCATCACGCCGCAGACCGCAAAGCCATAGGCTGCTGCCAGCGAGCTGCTCGTCTGGAAGGTGATCGTGAGCAGAATGCAGCCCACCGCGAGTGCCCAGTTGACGGCCGGCAGGTAGACTTGGCCCATGTGTTCATCGCTCGTATGGGCAATCTTTAGGCGCGGAAACAGGCCCAGTGCGATGGCCTGCCGCGTCACGCTGAACGCGCCGGAGATGAGCGCCTGCGAGGCAATCACCGTGGCCATCGTCGCAAGTGCCACCATCGGCAGCAAGAGGGCCTTTGGCACCATGCTGAAGAAGAGGCTGTTGTTTTGAACCTCCAGACCGCTGTTGGCGATCGTGAGCCCACCGTGGAGCCAGGCCCCTTGGCCCAAGTAGACGAGAATCAGCGCCGGGAACGGTATCGCCAGCCATGCAAGTCGCGTCGCCCGCCTGCCGAAGTGACCGAGGTCAGCATACAGCGCCTCGCACCCGGTGATTGCCAGGACGGCTGTCCCAAGCGCTACGAGCGACCCATGGATACCGCAGTCCATCAGGAAGCGAATGGCATTCAGCGGGTTCACTGCATGCAGAATGTAGGGGTCCTTCGAGATTCCATAAACGCCCAGCGCTGCGAGCGAGAGGAACCAAAGCAGCACTACCGGGCCGAACCAGACACCAACCTTGCCCGTGCCCTTCGATTGAACTGCAAACAACCCAACGATGATACCGACAGCAATGTAGACAACATAAGGTTCGGCAGCATGGGTCACAAACTTGAGGCCTTCGACGGCCGAAAGCACCGAGATCGCCGGCGTGATGATCCCTTCGCCGTACAAAAGACCGGCTGCCAGAACGAGCGCAAACTGAATGAAACGTCGGGTCTTTCGATTGTCGCCGCTCAGGAGCGCGTGAAGTGCAAAGCCACCTCCCTCTCCCTCGAAGTCGGCTCGAAGCACGAAGGTCACATACTTGAGTGACACCACGAGAAAGAGGCCCCAGATGATCAAGCTGGTGGCTCCCATCACATTCTGCGGCGAGAGCGCCACACGATGCAGACCGAAGAACAACTCCGACATCGTATAGAGCGGGCTCGTGCCGATATCGCCGAAGACGACACCGAGCGCGCCTAGGCAGAGCCCGGCCAGCGCCTTGTTGCTCATGGCCTGGGTCCCATGGCTGGTCTGCCCAGCGCCGCTTTCCTGTTCCGACATGTTGCTCTGGTAGAGGTAGGTTCGTCTCGCAGGACGCCCCTTTGCGTCACTGCTCCCACAGGCTCACTGCCGCTTTGGTTCGCGGGCGGCGTTCGTAGATCGCGGCTGCTAGCACCCGCCCCGCGGCGGAGCAAGCAGCCGCGCCAGCGCCAACCGCTCCCTCCCGCGACCACATCTGCATTGACGCAACTCCCTTGCTGGGTATCATCCGACAGCCCTTCTGGGGCGACTGCCACCCACGCTTCGGGTCACGCAATGGTCGATTGGGTCCTTCGCTTCATCTCCGGCAAATACCAGGGCGGAGAGTTCCCCCTTGTGGAGGGCACCGAGTACTTCGTCGGGCGCAGTAGCGACTGCGCACTGGTGCTCGTCGAAGACATGATCTCCCGCCAGCATGCCAAGTTCGTGGTCGCAAACGGCGAGGTCACGCTCGTCGATCTCGGCAGCACCAACGGCTCCTTTGTCAACGGTGAGCGGGTCAACTCCCAGCAACTCCGCGAAGGCGATCGTATCCTCTTTGGGACCTCGATCATCCGTCTCATCGCCGCCTCTGCTGCCAATGGCACCGTTGTGCAGCAGCCGCGGCAGCAACAATCCGCAACCCAGGCGACCCTGCTCGGAAGCAAGCCGGAGGAGCTCACCTCACCCCCGCAGCGGCCCGCCGGCGGAACCGTGAGCGGACTCATGTCGGGACTCCTCGAAGAGGTCTCGCTCTCCGACCTCCTCCAGCTCTTCTCCTCCGCTCGAAAGAGCGGCCTCCTCCGCATCCAGACCGCCGACGATGGCGCCGCCATCTACCTGCGCGACGGCCGCGTCATCCACGCCGAAATCACCAGCCGCCCAGAGCTCTCCGGCGAGCGTGCTGCCTACCGAGCCCTTACCTGGAGCCAAGGCACCTTCGTCCTTGAGCCACCCGCGCAGCGCACCTTTGCAACCGAGATCCAGATGAGCACCGAGGCGCTCATGATGGAGGCCATGCGCCTCATGGATGAGCGAGACAACCTCGGCCGCGGCGCCCCCGCGCTTACCGACAGCCTCCTCCTTGCAAAGCCACTCCGCGGCCGGCTTGCCGACCTCTCCGAAGACCAGCTCGACCTGCTGCAGTCGGCACTCGAGGCTGACACCGTTGAACACCTCATCATGCAGCTCGGCGGCGACGAGATCGAGACGCTCCAGCATCTCGGCCAGCTCATCAGCCGCGGCTTCCTCGCCCGACGCTAGCCCAAGCTCGGCCTCCGGCGCGGCCCGCGCGGCCTGCCCGTAACGCCCCCGACGGCTACCTGCCGCCGCGTTGCGTCAACCGAGGCGCGCAGTTCAGCCTATGCCATCCTCCGCTGCCTCGCTAGCCTGCGGCCCGCCACGTCGCGCGCAGCCAGATTGCTCTTGCTGCCACGCCGCGGGGCCGGCTCCGGAGCTCAGATGATGAAACTCGTGATTGGTGACCAGCCGCTGACCTCCGAAGAGATCGAGGCCGTGATCTTCGGCGATGCGCGGGTCGAACTCTCCGATGGCGCGGCCAGCCTCATCGACCGCTCCGCCGACATCGTCGCCCGCGCTGCCCGCTCCGGCCAGAGCGTCTATGGCGTCACCACCGGCTTCGGCTCCAACCGCGACACCAGCATCTCTCCTGACGATGCGGAGCAGCTGCAGCATCGGCTCGTGGTCTCTCACGCCTGCGGCGTGGGCAACCCGCTGCCACAGGTCGTCGTCCGAGGCATGATGCTCCTGCGCATCAAGGCCCTTTCGCGCGGCTTCAGCGGCATCCGGCGCGTGACCCTGCAGCGCCTCATCGACCTCCTCAACGCCCGCATCCACCCCGTCGTCCCGGAGCGCGGCAGCGTTGGTGCGAGCGGCGACCTCTGCCCCCTCGCTCACGTAGCCATCGCCCTCATCGGCGTCGGCGAGGTCGACACGCCCACCGGTCGCACGACGGCGCTCGCGGCACTTGCCGCCGCGGGGCTTGAGCCCGTCCGACTCACCTACAAGGAGGGGCTCGCCCTCCTCAACGGAACCCAGTCCATGACGGCGCTGGGCCTCGTCACCACGCTCCGCGCCCGACGCATCTTTGCGCTCGCCGACGCCGCCTGCGCCATGTCGCTCGAGGCGCTCGCAGGCCGCATCGAGGCCTTCGACCCCCGCGTCCAGACCGTCCGCGGCCGTCCGGGCCAGATCGCCGTCGCAGCCCGCATCCGCCGTCTCACCGCAGGCAGCGAGCTTGTCGGCTGCACACCCGGCCAGGTCGAAGGCAAGCGCGAGTTTGTCCAAGACCCCTACTGCCTCCGCTGCGCACCCCAGGTGCACGGCGCAGCGCTCGATGTCCTCGACCATGTCGAGACCCAGCTCCTCATCGAGGCCGACGCTGTCACAGACAACCCCATCATCTTCCCCGACAACGAAGACATCCTCTCCGGCGGCAACTTCCACGGACAGCCCGTCGCGATGGCGCTCGACTACCTCAAGCTCGCGCTCGCAGACCTCTCCAGCATCTCGGAGCGCCGCACCGCACGCCTCGTCGACAAGTCGCTCAGCGAGGGGCTGCCCGCCTTCCTCGTCAGCAACCCCGGACTCAACTCCGGCATGATGATACCGCAGTATGTCGCCGCCGCCCTCGTCTCCGAGGCCAAGACTCTCGCAGTTCCGGCCTCCACAGACAGCATCCCGACCTCCGCCAACATGGAGGACCACGTCTCCATGGGGCAGCACGCGGGACGACAGGCGCTCGCCATCCTCGAGCTCCTCGAGCAGGTCATTGCCATCGAGCTCTTCGTCGCAGCCCAGGCCCTCTCACTCCGCGCTCCGCATCGCCCAGGCGCAGGCACCGCCAACCTGCTCGCGCAGGTTCGCGCCCACGTTCCGCAACTCGAGGACGACCGCTACCTCTCGCCCGATCTCGCCCGCATGCTCGACCTCGTCCGCCACCACCTCACGGTGCCGGACGCCGCCCTCATGGCCGGCCCTTCAGCGTAGCGATCGCCTCCGACCAGGGCAGCGTCACCTGCTCTCCGGTCCCCATGCGACGGAGCCCCACGGTCTGAGACTCCGCCTCACGGAGCCCCAGAATCGCCACGACCGGTGCGCCGATCGACTCCGCATGCTTGAACTGCTTCGGCAGCTTCGCCACCTCGGGATAGACCTCCACCGACAGCCCTGCGCTCCGCGCCAGCTTGGCAAACGCCAGCACAGCCGCCAGCGCCTCAGGAGCCCCGTCGAGCTGGCTCACCATCAGATCCGCCCCCTCCGCGAGTTCGGGGAACATGCCCCGCTCCTCCATGATCAGCATGATCCGCTCAAAGCCTAGCGCGAAGCCCACCGCCGGAATCTCCTCCTTGCCGAACATCCCGATGAGCCCATCGTAGCGTCCGCCACCGCCCACCGAGCCGGAGAGGTCGGGAAGGGCGATCTCAAAAATCGGCCCCGTGTAGTAGGAAAGCCCCCGCGCCAGACTCAGGTCGAAGCCCACGCTACCAGCCGCCAGCGGCGCCCGCCCAAGCAGCGCAAACAGCGCCTCGAGGTTTGCGCAGCCGGCCTCTCCTGCTGGCGACCTACCGGCAAAGGCGGCGGCGACCTCAGCGAGTGTAACGCCTGGCTTGAGGAGCGAAGAGAGCAGCTCCCACGCCTCCGCGCCGACACCCAATGATGCCAGCTCACGCTGCACACCCTCCATCCCGATCTTGTCGAGCTTGTCGATCACCGTGATGACCGCGATGCCCTGGTCCGCTGGCAGCCCCAGCAGTTCGACCAGGCCGCTCAAGATGCGGCGCTCGTTCACACGGACCCGGAACTCGGTGAAACCCAGCGCGCCGAGCGCCCCCGTCACGGCTGAGATGACCTCGTACTCGGCCACCAGGGAACGGCTCCCCACAAAGTCGACGTCGCACTGGTAGAACTCGCGCAGCCGACCGCGCTGCGGGCGATCAGCCCGCCACACCGGCTGCATCTGGTACCGCTTGAACGGGCGCGGAAGGCTGCTCGCATGCTCCGCCACGACCCGCGCCAGCGGCACCGTCAGGTCATACCGCAGGCCGAAGTCGGCGAGCTCTTTGCCGCCATCCTCCACCGCCCGCGAGAGCGCCTCACCCCGCTTCATGACGCGGAAGATCAGCTGGTCGCCCTCCTCGCCATACTTGCCGAGAAGCACCTCGAGCCGCTCCATCGACGGCGTCTCCAGCGGCACAAATCCATGCAGTCGATAGACCTCGCGGATCCGCTCCATCACAAACCTGCGCCGCCCGACCGCAGCCGGCAAAAAGTCGCGCATGCCGGGCGGGGCAGAAGTCACTATCGCCATCAGTCATCTCCATCCGTGAGAATACACCGCGACTCTAGCCTGTTGCCGCACCCTGCCAAGCCTTGTTCGACCGCCTGCGAATCTTGCCATCAGCAGAGCGCAGCCGTATCGCCCGCCACCAACTGCACCGCCTACGAGACGACCAGCATGCACCGCTCTTCGGGTCACTCCTTCTCCCTACTCCTCGCGCTCTGCTTCGCGCTCACCGCCTGCAAGCAGGAGCCCCAGACTGCGCCTGCCGCGCCCGCTCCGGTTGCCACGCCCGAAGCGCTCCCCGCGACGCCAGAGGTCTTTCCGCCCGCCCCATGCGATGAGACCAACGCGCTCCTCAGGCGCCCCGCAACCGCCACCGGAGCCTCGGTCGACCTCACGCAGCTGACCGACCTCCTCAACACCCCGGGTGAGGTACCCGCCGAGGCCGTTGCCAAGCTCAAGGCCGCCGGGCCGGGGGCCGCTCCGATTGCAGACCTCATCGCCTCGCGCATCATCGCCGCGAACCCAGAAGAGGCGGCCCGGCTGCTCGACGCGCTCGCCAGCATCTCGCCCGAGGCGGTCGTTGCCGTCGCCTCCAAGCTCATCGACACCGGTGCCGCCGAGCCGTCCCGCCTCAAACTCTCACTCGCCGCCTCATCGCTCATCTCCATCGGCGAGCAGGGCTTCATCGCCTTTCTCGAACGCGCCAAAGACGAGGCGCTCATCACTGCCCCCATCCGCATCTCGCGCATGGAGCGCATGTCCAGCTACCCGCTGCCGGCCTTCGAACTCCTCTTCGGCGACAAGCGCTTCTGTAACCTTCACCCCGACGACACCGGCTGCCTCGCTCTCCTCCGCGAGCTGCTCATCGCCCGCCCCGCACTCATCCCCCCCTCGGACCGCGACTCCGCGCAGGTCCGCCTCCTCCGTGCCGAGGCAGCCCTGCTGCGCGGCGAGCCCGCCGCCGCCTCCTGGAACCAGCTCCTCCTCGACAAGCAGCTCACGCCCGAAACCCGCATGAACTCCTTCGAGTTCGTCAACCATTTCGTCCCGGCTGCACTCGCCATGCCCGCCGCGATCAACCTCTTCCGTGAACCCCCATCGATCCGCGCCGAACGCGCCGTTGCGCTCTGGCTCATCAATCGGTCAGGTCTCCTCCGCGATCCCGCGCTCCTCGCGCAGCTCGACGCTCCCGCCGGCGAAACCCCCGACCACCTCGTGGCGCGCGCGCTCGTGCGACTCTTCGCCGGCGACCCGGCTCTCGCGACCGCCAGCGCCGAGCAACTCCGCCTCTTCGGCGCCGCCGAGCGCAATGACCTTGCCGCCCTCGCACAGCTCGCCCTCCTCAAGCTCGGCAAGTACTCCCTCCTCACCCATGCTTCGCTGGCCAAGCAGGCGCCCGACTGGACCGCGCTCATGGCGGCACCCGATGCCGCCGCCATGATGGCCCTTCGTGCCGGAGCGCTCAAAGAGACCAATGAGGTCACGCGTGCCGATGCCGCCATGCTCTGGGCCGTTGGACGCGAGCAGGAGCTCGCCCGCCACCTCGCTACGGTCACCGATCCTGCCGCTCGCCCCGATGCACTCCGCCTCGCCGACCGGCTCGGCACCGCGGGCGCGGCGGTGGTCGCCTCACATCTCGCAGCCACACCCGACCTCACAGAGGCCGACGTCGTCGCCTCCCTCACGGCCTCCCTGACACCAGACCAGGTGAAGCCCTGGATCGATGCTGCCATTGCAGACCCGCGCCACGAGATTGCTGCGCTCAAACTCGCCGCACGCTTCGGCTACCTCCCCCGCCAGGAGAACCTCATCCCCATCCTCCTGCGCGACCGTGATGGCCGCAAACCAGGTGTCATCCGGCAGGTCGATGCAACCCGCTTTTCCCAGATTCTCCTCATCCGGCAGCCCCAGCTCAGCCGTGAACGCCTCGCTGCTTCCCGCCGTGAACTCGCCCCCTCCGATGCCGGCTTCGCCGCGATTGGGCTCGTCCTCTTCGCCGCCACCACCGACTGCGCTTCCCCCACCGAGTAGGTACCAACATGTCCAACGCGCTCTCCACGCTCCTCCAGAGCAGCCGCCCCCAACACCTGCAGCAGCTCAAAGATCTGCTCACCATCGCCAGCATCTCCGCCAAGGCAGAGCACAACGCCGACACCGCCCACTGCGCCGACTTTGTCGCCGACGCGCTCCGTAGCGCAGGCCTCCACACCGAGGTTATCCCCACCCCCGGCCACCCCGTCGTCTATGCAGAGTGGCTCGGCGCCCCCGACGCCCCCACCGTCCTCATCTACGGCCACTACGACGTGCAGCCGGTCGAGCCCCTCGAAGAGTGGCGCAACCCGCCCTTCTCGCCCACCATCGAGGGCGACAACATCGTCGCCCGCGGCGCGACCGACGATAAGGGCCAGATGTTTGCCCATGTTCTCGCCGCCCATGCGCTCATGACCGCCGATGGCAAACTCCCCTGCAACGTGAAGTTCATCATCGAGGGCGAAGAAGAGATTGGCAGCCCCAACCTCGACCCCTTCCTCCGCGACCACCGTGACCGCCTCGCCGCCGATGTTGTCCTCATCAGCGACACCTCCATGTGGTCCCCCGGCCGGCCAGGCGTGACCGTCGGCCTGCGCGGCCTCACCTATGTCGAAATCCATGTGCAGGGCGCAACGCACGACCTCCACTCCGGCCTCTACGGCGGCGGCGTCGCCAACCCCATCAACGCCCTGAGCCGCATCATCGCCGGCCTCCACAACCCCGACGGCTCGGTCGCCGTCCCAGGCTTCTACGACAACGTCCAGCCGCTCACCCCCGAGGAGCGCGCCGAGTTCGCTGCGCTCGGCCACGACGAAGCCCGGTTCCGCGCCGAGATCGGCGTCGCCGAGTCGCCCGGTGAGGCCGGCTACACCGTGCTTGAGCGCATCACCGCCCGGCCCACCCTCGACTGCAACGGCATCTGGGGCGGCTACACGGGCGAGGGCGCAAAGACCGTCCTTCCCGCCTCCGCGCACGCCAAGGTCTCCTGCCGGCTCGTCGCCAACCAGACCTCCGAGGAGATCGAGGCCAAGCTCCGCAACCATGTCCTCGCCAACCTGCCGCCCGGCGTCACCGCCCGCGTCGAACTCCACCACGGCGCCCCCGCCTTCCTCGCCGATCGCGCCGTCCCCACCATGATTGCCGCAACCAACGCCCTCAAGACCGTCTGGGGTGTCGATCCGGTCTTCATGCGCTCAGGCGGCAGCATCCCTGTCGTCGCAAGCTTCAAGTCAGAGCTCGGCCTCGACTCCATCCTCATGGGCTTCGGACTCGCCGACGACCGCGCCCACTCCCCCAACGAGAAGTTCTCCATCACCTCGTTCTACCAAGGCATTGAGGCCTCCGCGCAGTTCATGCTCGAACTCGCAAAGCTCCCGAAGAAGTAGAGCTCGCCCCCGCGACCGCCTCCGCCTGTTAGGGCGTGCCCACGGGCGGCGGCGTGCCGCTCTTCTGGTAAAGCACCCACACGAGGCCGAGAAGCAGCAGCGACAGCACCGCCAGTCCGGCCACGATGATGTAGAGCACCGTCGGGTTCACACCAGGCGGCTGTTCCGCGAGCGGCGTTCCTGCCCCCTTCACCGCGCCCACCGACCCGGAGATCGCAGGCGGCGTGTTCCGCTTCGCCATCGACGGCATCGAGGTCGAACTCGCAGAGCCGGGCGTAGCGCTCGGCGCACCGGCACCGCGGCGCGCCGCATTCGTGCGTGCCACATCCAGCACCAGCGCAAGCTGACGGGGGTCGAGCACCGTTGTCCGAACCGCAGTCTCTGAGCTCAACTCGCCCTCAAGCGTCTCCAGATCCGACAGGAACTCCATCGCGTTGGCGTATCGGTTCTTCGGGTCCTTCTCGAGCGCCTTGAGGATGATGCGCTCCATCTTCGGATGCACAGGCCGTTTGCCCACCTTGCTCGGAGGCTTCGGCGCGTCGTAAACATGTGACGCAAGCACCGCGACCGCAGTGTTGCTCTTGAACGGAACATCGCCCGTCATCATCTCGTACAAAATCACGCCCAAGCTGTAGAGGTCGCTCCGACCGTCCAGATCCTTCGCCTGCGCCTGCTCGGGGCTCAGATACTCGGGAGTGCCATACACTACGCCAGCCTGCGTCAGCTTCTGCTGCTGCTTGCCGTCCGGCTCCTTGACCTTGGCGATGCCGAAGTCGAGTACCTTCACGTAGTCGTCCGCACCGCGGAACTTCGTCAGCATGATGTTATCGGGCTTGAGGTCCCGGTGGACGATACCGATCTCGTGCGCCTCGCTGAGCGTATGCAGCACCTGCCGCATGATCCCGATCGCGCGGAGCTCGTCCATCTTCGTGCCGGCCTCCATCACGTCTCGGAGCTGCTGGCCCTCCACGAACTCCATCGCAAGGTAGAGCATACCCTCCGGCGTCCGCCCGAAGATAAACACCCGGATGATGTTCGGATGGCTCAACCGCGCGATCGCCTGTGCTTCGCGGTTGAAACGCTTCACCAACTCCTCGTTCCGCGCCGCGTGACCGTGCAGAACCTTCACCGCAATCCGCTGCCCGATTGCCGGATTCTCTGCCAGATAGACGGCGCCCATGCCGCCTTCGCCCAACTTCTTCTTGATGATGTAGTCACCAAAAAGCGTCGTTCCTACCAAGTCGTCTTGGTCGACCTGCGGTGCAGGCGAATTCCGCTCAGGCATTGGCACAAGACCCGAGCCGTCGTCGGGGCAAAACAATGCCTCTTCATTGAATCTACGGCCGCAGTGCGGACAGACTTTCATGGCTACGCCATCGCTCGAGGGTGTCCGATCCCCCTACCACGCGCAACCGCCCACTTTCAAGAACTGTCGGCCGATACTTGTCGCACACCGCGCTTCGACGCTATCCTCAAACGCAGCGCATCTCCCCTCCTGTCGGCTCGGCCATGACACCCTCCCACGACCACGCCCTCGCAGAGGCCCTCCGGCTCCTCCTCGAACAGGCAGATGACTACGAAGGACGCGCCCGCGGCACCGATCTCCATCGCCCGCAGCTCCTCCTCGCCGAGCTCCACATTACTCCGCCGACCGACGCGGGAGGCGCTGTCGTCGAGCCCCACCCGGCCCACGAAGCCCACCTCCTCGCCTGCAGCGGTTGCGGCGCCCACAACCCGCCGGCTGCCCGGTTCTGTGGAGAATGCGGTTTGCCGCAAGAGCCGCCTGTTGAGCCCGTCATGCCACGCTCCGCGCCGGTCTCGCGATTCCGGCTCCTGCAACTGCGCGACGACGGCTCCGACGGAACCTCCACGCCACTTCCGCTCGCGGAGCTGGTCATCGGACGAGAGGGAGACCTCGCCTTCCCCGCAGACCCCCTGCTGTCGCCGAGACACGCCAAACTCACCGCCTCTGACGAAGCCGTCCAGATCGAAGACCTCCAGTCTCTCAACGGAACCTTCCTCAAGCTCCGCAACGAACATCGCCTGCAACTTGGCGATATGCTCATCCTCGGTCGCCAACTCCTCCGCTTCGAACGGGTCGAGCATACCGCCGACCCGCGCGCCCGCGGCGCCGACGGCACCCGCCACCTCGGCTCGCCCAACCCCGGCGCAGCCTTCCGCCTCGTCCAGATCGGCGTCGGTGGCGTCGCTCAGAACGCCTACCTCCTCTACGACACTGCGACCTCCATCGGACGCGAACGCGGCGACATCGTCTTCCCGCGCGACCGTTTCATGTCAGGCAAGCACGCAGAGGTCGTCGCCCGGACCGACGGACACTACTATCTCATCGACAAGGGCAGCTCCAACGGCACCTGGCTCAAGCTCTGGGAGTCCACCGAACTTGCCCTCGGCGACCGAATCCTTGTCGGCCAGCAGACCTTCCGGGTCGAGGCCTCGTGAACCGCTCTCTGCCCGTCGGCCTGGCGCTCTGCCTCGCCGTGGCCGGCTGTGACGACCTCACCTTCGGCTCCTCCGTCGGGGGAGTCCAGGAGTCCGCGCCTGTCACCGCCGGCTCGGTCAAGGCCGTCGGTCTCATCCTCCAACGGACGGCGCCTGGCGGGGGCCATCTGGTCGAGGCGCAGCTGCAGCTCGTCAACCCCGGCGCCGTTGACCGCACGGTCCCCATTGGCGACCTCCGACTGCTCATCGGCGACCAGCCCCTCACACTCTTCGCCGTCGCCAACAACTTCTACCAGTCGGCCAGCACCGATGACTTCGGGACCCTCGCGCCCGGCACCCCCATCACCCTCTCGCTCGTCGCGGCGCTTCCCTCTGGCGCGACCACACTCACCGCCGAACTCCAGCTCCCGGCGCCTCCCACCCTCAGGCTACCCACCACGTCCGAGCCACCCGGAACCGGCCAGAACACCGCCATCGAACTCCTCGGCGCCGACCGGGGTGGCCTCGCCATTGTCAGCCCCTACAACGGCTGGGGAAACTCCGTAACCTACGACCTCCTCGCTGACGCCGGTGCTGGCGCAGCCACCAGCGCACGCATCGACCGCTGGCTCCAGGCTTCGTCAGCCTTCACCGGACCCGACGAGTATCTGCCTGCTGCCGCCTTTCCCGCATCCGGCGACTACTGGGTCGAGGTTATCGCCCTCAGCCCATTCTCTGGCACCGCGGTGACCTCCGCTGGCTGGGCCTCGGGCTCATGGTTCGCGGCCGGCAATGCGACGGGCGCGCCGCTCCAGGCCCCCTAGCGGCCTTCGAGATTCAGCCCGCCAGCATAGGCATACGACACGTCGCAGTCATACCCGTAGGCATAGAGCCCGAAGGCCTGTCCGCCCGTCACCGTGTGCACGCCGTCAGGCACTCCCTGCTTGTAGATGTCCCACTGTCGCCCGCCAGCGCTCAGCCGGCTCGTCGGGCTCACCGCCAACGGGTTCCCATCAATCTCGATGATGGTCCCGGTCGGCGCAACGATGCTCAGGAAATCCTGCGTGTAGTTCGATGGCGTCAGCAAAATGTAGTTGTCCCGGAACTGCCGCGTCGGCACCGCCATCAGCATCGCAGGGTCGCCGATCCCCGACCCGCCGCAGGTATCCGGAATCGCGCAGTTCTGTTCCGGCGTGCCGGGGATAAAGGGAGGAAAGCCCTCCTCTGCCCGAACACAGCTCGCGTTCGACGGGTTCGGATAACTCGAGCCAACCATCATCTGCGTCAGGCTGACTGGTCCGGTCGCCGAGAGCGCAAAGTCGAGCGTCGTCGCGAACTCTATCACCTCGCCGCCGCCCAGCGTCCGGCCGCTCACGCCCGCGATCACCGGATCGGTCTGGATCGTCGTGCCCGGCGTCGAAGCAATGATGCGCCACACGTCGCTCTCGGAGCCGCGCGGCTTGAACTTGATGCCCAGGTACTCCGTGTCCCAGCTCGCCACCGGGATCATCTGCTCCTCCACATGGTCGCAGTAGGAGACACCGGCCGGAACGTTCGCGCACTCGTTGCCCGAGAAGACCGCCACCGACTTCGTCGAACTCACACGGGTCCCCGTCGGATCACCCGTCGCGCCCTCCGCCCGCATCGCAAGAACCTCACCCTGCGCAAGCTCAAAGGTCGCGCTGCCGCCGGCCGCAATCCCCGGCACGGATCCGCCCCCCTGAAGCCCCGATCGCGGCGGCGCCGTCACCGTGACCGAAGTCGTCCCTTCGGCCACCGCGACCACCGCAAAGTAGCTCGCGCCCGCCGGACCCGATGGCCAGCCCGCAACCAGATACTCCGTCCCCAAGGCTGTCGCAGGCAGAAGCAAGGATGCATCATTCGAGAACACACCCGAGTTGTTCAACGGGTTGAACTGGTGCGCAATGATCGGCCCCGTACTCTGCACTCGGTAGCTGTTCAGCGATCGGCTCGTACCGATCACATCCCGCTGCGGAAGCTCCACCGAAGCGAGGGCACCCGCCGCAATCGACACCGTCTGCGAGTAACCCTCCGGCGTGGTAACGGTCGCACTCACATCCCGCGTCCCCGCATTCGACAGCGTGATCGCATACTGCTGCCCATCGGCTCCCGACGGGTCCGAGGCATCCGAGAAGTTGTCCAGGTCGAGCGCGTAGAAGTCGCAACCAACATAGGTCTTTTCGTCCCCGGCACATGGGTCAACACAGACGCCCGCCGAACAGCCGAACTCACAGGCCTCCTGCACCTCGGTCGCCGTCCCCTCTGCGTTGCACTGCACCACCGAGTCGCCCTGGCATCCCCGAACACCAGCGATGCAGACATCCGTGGTGCAGGCTCCCGCCAAACAGTTCGGTGTCTCTACGAGGCAGGCCGACCGCTCGATGCCGGTACCACTGCTCGGGCAGATGCCGAGCGAGCGCGGGTCGAGGCAGCCCACCGTCGTCCCGGGGATGCAGATGCTCGACGCGTCTACGCAGGAGCCGGCGGCGCAGGCTTGACCGGTCGCGCAGGGCTGTGCCGCCTCGCTCCCGTCGATCTGACAAATGAGGAGCCCAGTTCCGTCTGCGCTGCAACGAATCTCGCCAGCACTGCAGGGCCCCACGGGAACATCGCTGCCCGTGTCCAACGCACCTGAACCCTCGTTTCCGTCGACGCTCCCGGAATCCACAGTGCCGATATCCGGCCTGCCCGTATCGCGGGTCGACCCGCCGCCTCCGGAACCGCCACCGCTCGCCCTGCCTGCGCTCTCCTCTGTGCAGCCTGCGAGGGCTACACCGGTCAACAGCAACAGCAGCGAAGCGTTCCATCCTCGAGGCATCGTCAGCATTGTCGGCTCCTGTGGGCGTGGTTCGAAACACCACTGTAACGAATTTCGGCACATCGTTGCGAAATTTTCGCTCACCAACCCTGCGCCCCGAACAATCATCCCTGCTGTCATCGTTGACGAAACTCCCTTCGCACTGCATCATGCAGCCCACTCCTCCAAAACGCTGCACTCACAACGGCATGACATCATGACGAAGAGCGAACTTATCGAGCTATTTGCGGAACGCGCCCGAATCCCGAAAAAACGGGCAGAAGAGGTCGTCCAGTGCATCCTCTCCGCCATGGGCGATACGCTCGCGCAGGGGAACCGGATCGAGATCCGAGGCTTCGGCTCCTTCTCCCTCAACCAGCACCGTGCCTACGTCGGCCGCAACCCCAAGACCGGCAACGAAGTGCCCGTCGAGGCGAAGCAGGCAGTCCACTTCAAGGTCGGACGCGAACTCCGCGACCTTGCCAATCAGTCCGGCGCCAAGAACCCCAAGTCGGGCGACCGCTAGTCTCCTCAGAGGCCCGGACGGTGGCGCCACAGCGTCACGCCGCACCCCGTCGCAGCCCCCACCGTCGTGGCCGAGATGTCACCCGCCAGCGCGGGGCAGGGCGTAGCCAGATAGGCGGTTGTCCCTGGCCTTGTAGCGTCGAGCGTTCCGAGCCGGATGCGGCCATCTGCGTCGGCGAACCAGAGCGCCACGCCCCGGCTGCCAGATCGCCAACCCATCAGGCCGCCGCGCCCAAAGAGCCCGTTCGCCTCGTCGCTCCGAACCCCCGCCGCAGCGCCGGTGATGGTTGCACCGATCTGCACACCTGAATCCGTGTCGCCGCTCCACAGCCCGGCGCCCACATCCATCACCGATAGCAGCGCCGAGCCATTCCATAGCAGCCCCACTGCACCCGCACTCGCGCTCGGCCCGGCCAGCCGCCCTCCGAACTGCCACCCCGCGGACAGCTGGTACCAGGCCACCTCCACGCCGCTGCTCAGCGCCACCCGATCTTCCAATACAGCCAGCGCATCAAATCCGCCCGCCAGCCGCACCGGCGTACCCTCCAACGAGACCACGCTGCCCGCCACGCCATAGGCCTGCGCAACCGCCTCGCTCTCCGTCAAGAACACCAGCCAGCCCAAGCCAGCTTCGAATGCTACCACCCCGGTGAGACCCGTCTCAAACGCCGTCACCTCGCCCTCGGAGACCCAGCCGCGAAGGCTCCCGTCCGACGAAACAGAGAACAGGGAACCGTCCGCGCCGGCCGCCACAAAGTCAGCCG
>CAIQPA010000006.1 GCA_903873545.1 uncultured delta proteobacterium | reverse complement strand
TTCTCGTCGCCCTGATAGTCGTCGGAGGTGACCCGTTCGCTCACGCCGCGGGGGAGGAGTTCAAAATCGTTGGCGAAGGCCTCGAAGAGCCGGCGGACGACCCGACGGGCCGCTGCATCGAGGGTGGTCAACCGCGGGTCCTTGAGGATCTGCGTGCGGGTCACAGCCTTAAGCACCGCAACCTTCGCGAGCGCATCGGCGGGGAGGTCGGGCAGTTCACCCGGGCGGGCGGTAACGGCGTGGACAAGCTCACGATGCAGCTTGCTGGCGAGCTCCTTGCTGGAGGCGAGCCGGAGAAACTGGCGGCTTGTGCCGGGGAGCCTGCGGGCCTCTCCCTTGGCCAGGAGGTCGTCAAGGAGCGATACGACCGAGGCGAGGATCACCTGCACGCGGTCGGCCTGCCATGCAGGGTCGGACCGTCGGAGGAAGCGGACCACATCTTCGATGAAACCGGCGCCCTGTGCCGTTGCGCGGAGGTCATGCACCGAGAGGAAGCCCATGCGGAGTCCGTCCTGAAGGTCGGCCACGCAGTAGGCGATGTCATCGGCGAGGTTGAGGATACGGCACTCGTAGCTCTCGCCGCCTAGGGTCCCGCGGGCGGTAGCCACCTGCTGCGCGAAGCTCCAATCGGAGTCGTAGACACACTTTGGCGCATGGGCCGGGGCAAGCAGGTCTGCGCTCTCCTGTGAGTCGAACCGAGGCTGCAACAGGGTCTCGTGGGGCATGCGGCTGCGCGCCTCCGCATAGGGCACCTTGTACTTGAGGATCCCGTCGAGCGTCGCATAGGTGAGGTTGAGCCCTTCGTAGCGGAAGCCTTTGACCTCGACGCGACGGACAATGCGGAGGGTCTGGGCGTTTCCTTCGAAGCCTCCATGGTCGCGCATGCAGTCGTTGAGCACTGCCTCGCCGTTGTGGCCAAAGGGAGGGTGGCCGAGATCATGGCAGAGAGCGATGGCCTCGCAGAGGTCGGTGTTGGCGCCGAGTTTGCTGGCAATGGCCTTGGCGATCAGCGCCACCTCCATCGAGTGGGTGAGGCGGGTACGGTAGCTGGCACCTTTGGCCCCGTAGAAGACCTGGGTCTTTTCCTGCAGCCGACGGAAGGATTCGGCGTGGAGCACCCGAGAACGGTCGCGCTCGAACTCGGTCCGCGTGTCGTGCTCCTTCTGCGGGTCGGCATACTCGTGCAGAACATCTTCGGAGCGGTCGAGGCGGGCAGGTCGGACGGTTATGGGTCTCATGGCCCGCTCCTAGCCGTTTTGCGACCTCGGATCGAGAACGTCGCGCAGCGCCTCGCCGACCACGTTGAGAGCGAAGAGGGTGAGCGTGAGGATAGAGCCAGGGAAGAGAAGCAGCCATGGGTAGGTCTGCATCACGCCAGCCCGCGCGCCGTCGTTGGCGAGTGCTCCCCACGAGGTGTAGGGCGCCTGCACGCCGAGTCCGAGGAAGGAGAGGAAGGACTCTGTAAGCATCGTTTCAGGCACGGTCAGCGTGGCATAGACGAGGATGGGACCGAGCGCGTTGGGGAGCAGGTGCTTGAAGAGGATGGAGGTGGTGGAGGCGCCGACGGCGCGGGCCGCCTGAACATACTCGAGGTTGCGGAGCGCGAGCACCTGGCCGCGGACGATACGGGCCATGGTGAGCCAGCTCATGGCGCCGATGGCGATGTAGAGCAGCCGGATGTCGCGGCCGAAGACGACCATCAGCAGGATGACGAGGAACATGAAGGGCAGGCCATAGAGGACATCGACAATGCGCATCATCAGCGCGTCGATGCGCCCGCCGTTCCAGCCGGCAACAGCGCCCCAGATGAGGCCGATGACCAGCGAGACGAGGGTTGCGAGCAGACCGACCATGAGGCTGATGCGGGCGCCGTAGACGAGGCGAATGGCCAGGTCGCGGCCGAGGCTGTCGGTGCCTGCCCAGAAGGTTGCCGGGCGCGGGAGGCCTGGGAACTCGGTGGCGGAGAGTTTGCCGTCGGCGTCGGTGTCGAAACGGCGGGTCCAGGCGGTGGCCTCACCGATAGGGAAGAGGTCGATGATGGCGCGCGCCTCCTGAGCGTTGAGCGTTCCGCTGCCATCCTTGTCGAGGCTTTTGAGGACGGCCGCAGCGGGAGCCGTGAGCGCGCGAGGCGCGTCGTCGAGTTCGGCTGCGTTCAGCGCGCCGTCGCCGTCGTCGTCGAGCGCTGCCATCTCTTCGCGGGCGAGCGCCTCGGAGAGTTCGAGCGCGGTCCATTGTCCGTCTCGATCAAGGTCGGCCGCCGCGCTGGAGGCGTCCGCAACCGGCGCGAGGATGAAATTGTCGCGCGGGATGCCGCGGGCGCCAGGCGGCAGGTAGCGGTGGCAGGGGTGATTCTCCACGACGGTGAAGCGTGTGACATACCGCTCCACGAGCGGCTGCATGATGGCGAGCAGGCTGACGACCAGCAGGAAGACCAGACTGATCATGGCCAGCCGGTTCTTCTTGAAGCCGCGCCAGGCGCGTGCCCAGGGCGACTCGGGCTGTGACTGCGCGGTGCCGCTCATGCCTGCTTGCCGTCGAGGGTGATGCGGGGATCAATGACCGAATAGACGAGGTCGACCGCGAGGTTCAGCATGACCAGGAGCACCGAGTAGACGAGGATGGCTCCGAGGACGAGGAAGTAGTCGCGGTTGAAGGCAGCATCGACGAAGAAGGTGCCGATGCCCGGCACATTGAAGACCCGCTCCACCACGACCGAGCCGGTGAGGACAGCGGCGAAGGCAGGACCGAGGAAGCTGACGACCGGAAGCAGCCCGGCGCGAAGAATGTGAACCAGCACCACGCGCGTTTCGCTCGCACCCTTGGCACGCGCCGTTCGGACATGGTCGAGTCGCGAGACCTCAAGCATCCCAGACCGGGCGAGTCGGGAGACGTAGGCCATGTAGAAGCAGCCGAGGCTGATGCTCGGCAAAATCGAGTCGCTCCAGCCGGCCCAGCCGCCGGTACGGGTCCAGCCGAGGCCGAGGGCGAAGACCAGGATCAGGAGTGGCCCGAGCACGAAGTTGGGCACCGAGATGGCGAGGGTGGAGATGGCCATTGTCGCGTGGTCCCAGAAGGTTCGCGGGCGCATGGCGGCCAGAATGCCAAGGGGGATGCCGACGATCAGCGCGAAGGCCATGGCCTGCAGGCCGGTGATGAGCGAGTAGGGGAGCGCGGCGAGGAGGATGTCGGCGACCGGCGCCTCCTGCTTGATGGAGGGCCCGAGGTCGCCGTGAGCGAGCCGGCCGATGTAGTCGAAGTACTGCGCGACGAGGGGTTTGTTGAGGCCATACTGCTCCTCGAGCATGGCCTCGATCTCGGGCGGCAGGTCGCGGTCTCTGGACAGCGGGCTTCCCGGCGCCAACTTCATGACAAGGAAGGAGAGCGAGAGGACCACGAAGAGGACCGCGAGGTTCTGCAGCAGGCGTGAGGCGAGGGAGCGGAGCATGTTTAGTGCCCTGCCCCGGCCTGCGGCCGTTTGCGGATGTGGCGCGCGAGGTGGACATCGCGGAGGTTGGGCTTCCACCCCTCGACGTCGCCCTGCAGCAGGTGGAACTCGGCGTAGTTGTAGATGGGCATCACGGGGAGCTCACGCAGAAGAATGGCCTCCGCGTCGCGTAGAACGGCAAGGCGGGCGGCGGGGTCGGGCGTCTGCGCGGCCTTGTCGATGAGCCCGTCGAAGCCGGCGTTTGACCAGCCGGTGTGGTTGTTCTCGTCTCCCGTCCGCCAGAGGTCGAGGAAGGTGTTGGGGTCGACATAGTCGCCGATCCATCCGCCGCGGGCGATGTCGAAATCGAGGCGCTCGAGGGCATCGAGATAGACCTTCCACTCCTGATTCACGAGCTGCACCTCGATGCCGAGCTCGGACTTCCAGATGTCCTGGAGCCCCTCGGCCACAATCTTGTGGTTCTCGCTGGTGTTGTAGAGGTAGGTGACGGTGGGGAAGCCCTTGCCGCCGGGGAATCCGGCTGCGGCGAGGAGGCGACGGGCCTCGGCAGGATCGTACCGAACAGCATCGCTGGCCGGGTAGCCGGGCAGGCTGGGGACCATGCCGGTGGCTGGCTTGTAGAGGTCAGAGAGGGTGCAGCGGCAGAGGAGTTCTCGGTCGACGGCGAGCGAGAGTGCGTGTCGGACCCGGGGGTCGTTGAAGGGGGGCTTGGTGACGTTGAAGCGGAGGAAGTAGGTGCCGAGCATCTCGGTTCGGCGGAAGGTATCGCGGGTGCGGAGCGAGAGAATCTGGTTGCTGGGGAGCTGGTTGACCCAGTCCAGGCGGCCGTCGTCGAAGGCGTTCACGCGGGCCGCCTCGTCTTCGACGATGAGCATGGAGATGCGCTTCATCGTGACGTCGGCGCGGCCCCAATAGTGCGGATTCAACGCGGCATCGATCCGGAGGCGCCGAAGGTAGGCCTCCATCTTGTAGGCGCCGTTGCTGACGATGCGCTCCGGCTTGAAGGCCTCCTGCTCGCCCCACTTCTCGACCGAGCCGCGATGGACCGGGAACATGGGATAGAAGGAGACCAGTTCGGGAAAGTAGGCCACGGGCTGGGCGAGTTCGACAATGAAGGTGGAGGGCCCATCGACACGCAGTCCGAGCAGCGCCTCGTTCGTTGGGTCGGCCTCGTAGGCAGCGGCGCCGCGCACCAGACGGAAGAGGTTGATGTAGTCGGCCGCCACCTTGTGTTTGAGGACGCGGCGCCACGCGTAGTCGAAGTCAGCAGCTGTGAGGGGGTCGCCGTTCGACCAGCGGGCGTTGGGCCGGAGATGGAAGGTGTAGGTGCGGCCATCGGCGGAGAGGTCGAACCGTTCGGCGACGCCCGGTTCGGGCGGTCCGTCATCGGCAGCGGGCGCAAGGAGGCCTTCGAAGAGCTGGTAGGCGACATCGCCCTCCACCGAACCCGACATGGAGCCGGGGTCGAAGGTCTCAGGGTCGGAGCCGAGCGCGAAGGCAAAGGTGTCGGCGGGACGCTCGGGCTGCTCTACACCACAGGCGGCGGAGAGCATCGCAACGACGCAGCAGAGCAGCAGCGTGAGGCAGCGGAGGCGTTGAGGGGTTCGGGTCATCGGCATCCCAAGAGAGAGCGCAATGTCTGCGAGATTCGGGCTCATCCGTCAATGCGGCGCTTGCGGTTTGATCTGACATTGGGCAAGGGGACGGCATGCTGGGTCGCCTGATTTTCGCTCTCTCTCTGATGCTCGCTCTCTACGGCTGCACGCCGGAGGTAGGCGACGCCTGCGCGGCCTCAGCCGAGTGCGGCGTGGGCCAGGTGTGCGACACGACGGCAGAGGCGGGCTACTGCACGCTGTATGACTGCACCTCCTCATCGGAGTGCCCGAGCGAGTCGGTGTGTGCCGACTTTGGCGGATTGAGCGCCTGCATGAAGCCGTGCAGTTCGAACGACGACTGCCGGAGCGACGAAGGCTATGTCTGCCGCACGGACCTCGAGGGCCCGAAGTTCTGCTTCGAGCCGGCGCCCGCGCCGTAGCCCATCAGTCCGCTATTGCCGAACGCGGCCTGCTGTGACGGCTTCGAGTGCTGCGCGGACAGCATGGAGGATCTCCTCCGGCCGACGGGTTGCGACCAGCCGGCCGTAAACATCACCGCGGATGGAGAGCTGCACCCCGTCAAGGACGGCAACGTTGGCCCACATGCCAACCTCTACCGCGGCAGCCTGCTGGTGCGCGACCGGCGGTGGGGTGAAATGCTCGTGTGCCAGCGCTTCGAACTCGGGGGAGCGAAAGAGGAGCGCATCGGGCGCCGGCTCGCGCACCATGGGCGTCGGGACCGCGGCGTGCATGGGGCGCGACTCCAATCGGTTCTCCTCGCGTGAAGGCGGGTTCCTGTTCTCTTCGGGCGCCTCGGGGATGATGTTGGAGGGGCGGGCGCTCATGCGGGCGACGAGCGCCCGCGCCACCGCCTCAAGCCCCGCAGCATCACGGCTTGCGACCTCGGACTTGATGCCGGCGTTGTTGGCGCCATTGATCTTGAGGAGGGCGCCGATGAGGAGGGAGGTGGCCTGACGAAAGGCGTGCAACTCGCCTTCGATGGGGTCAGGGAGCACGCCGATTCCCTCTCGGACCAGCAGGTCGACTGTGGCACGCAGCACGAGGCGGCCGTGGTAGGCGGTCACAGGATGAGCGATGAGTGCATCGAGCACTGCATTTCGAAGGTCTGCGGGGCTCAGCCAGGCGACATCTCGATATTGCTCTAGCGATTCCACGCAGACCTCTACCCGATAGAGCAAGACGCTCGGGTAATGGGTATCACATGAAACAGGCCTGCCGCAACGGTGGGCCGGCTACTCCTGCGCGGGGGCCACGCGTTCGACCTGCGAGAGAATACCCCAGAGGGTGGCGAGCTCCTGCTCATCGGGGTCGGCCTTCCGGATGAGGTGGCGCAGGGTCCGGACCACATTTTCATGTTGGTCGCCCTTGAAGAAGCCGATGCGGTCGAGCATCCGCTCCACCTCGCCCATGTAGCGCTCGCGGCTACCGGAGGTGGAGGTCCGTGGCTTGGCGAGTGAGGCGGCGCGGAGGGCGGCGCGGAGCACGGCGCCCTCGCGGTGCGGCCACCGGAGCATCGCGCGGTGGAGCACCAGGAGGACCGCCTGTGCGAGGTTGTAGGAGTAGTGCTCCTCTACCGCCTCGAGGGTGACGATGGCGTCGCAGCGGTCGACAACATGGTTGGGCAGGCCGGCATCTTCGCGGCCAAAGACAAAGCCGACGCGGTGCTCGGGGGCCTGTTCGAGCATGGTGAAGGCTGCATCGAGCGTCATCACCGGCGTCCGGGTTGCGTGGCTTCGGCCCGAGACGGCGATGACACGGTGGAGCCCCTCCGCTGCCGGCTCCCAGTCGTGATAGACGGTGACGGAGTTACGGAAGAAGGTCTCACCGTGGGGGGCGGAGATGAGGACGGCGCGGGCCTCGGCGGTCCGCGGTCGCAGCAGGCGCAGGTCGTCGCAGCCGCAGTTGTTGCAGGCGCGGACGACCGATCCGATGTTGATAGGGTCCTGCGGCTCGTAGAGCAGGACGGCAACTTGGGGGGAGGCTGTCACCGGGTGGCGCTACTTCTTGCCAGAGTAGTCGCGACCGCGGAGGACGACACCGAGCTCATGATCATCCTGCACCGTCGCCTCTGCAAAGAGGGCGCGGAGCGCAGCGTCATCGGCGACGGCCGGCGTTGGGGCGGTGACGCGGGCGATGCGGGGCGAAGCAGGGAGCGGCTGCGCAGAGAAGACCTGCGCGGAGACCTGCTGGGGGGCCATCTCGGAGCGCGGGGCGCGGTGCAGCGGCGGCGGCTGGATCGCGGGAGCGGCCTGAGCAACGGCGGCATACTGGCCGGAGGCGGGGGCCATCTCGCTCTGGTTCAGGGTGCGCTGCGGACCGGTGTCGGCAACGCCGGTCGCGGGGGCTGCAGGCTGCGTGACGGTGGCGAGGCGGGTCGGGGTGCCGGTGACGATGTCGGGGCGGTCAAAGCCGGTGGCGATGACCGTCACCTTGATCTCGTCCTCCATGGACTCGTCGATGACGGCGCCGAAGATGATGTTGGCATCAGGGTCGGCGGCATTGTTGATGATCTCGGCTGCCGCGTTGACCTCGTGGATGCCGAGGTTGAGGCCACCGGTGACGTTGATGAGGACGCCCGTGGCACCGTCGATCGAGGCCCCTTCGAGGAGCGGGCTCGAGATGGCGATGGAGGCTGCTTCGGTGGCGCGGCCGGGGCCGGAGGCACGGCCGGTGCCCATGAGCGCTAGACCCATGTTGCTCATGACGGAGCGGACGTCGGCGAAGTCGACGTTGATGTAGCCGCCGACCGCGATGAGGTCGGAGATGCCCTGCACTGCGTTGAGAAGCACTGCGTCGACCTGCTGGAAGGCCTCAAGCAGGGTTGCGTTGGGGCCGACCGTGGAGAGGAGCCGGTAGTTGGGCACGACGATGAGGGTGTCGACCTCTTTGCGGAGGGCGGTGAGGCCTTCGGCGGCCGCACGGGCGCGGCGATTGCCTTCGAACTGGAAGGGCTTGGTGACGACGCCGACCGTGAGCGCGCCGAGTTCGCGGGCGATCCGTGCGACAACGGGCGCTGCGCCGGTGCCGGTTCCGCCGCCCATGCCTGCCGTCACGAAGACCATGTCGGAGCCCTCGAGGGCGGCGCGGATCTGGGCCTCATCGGCGAGCGCGGCCTCCCGGCCGACGTTGGGATTGGCGCCCGCGCCGAGGCCCTTGGTGAGGTCGGCACCGAGCTGAATCTTCACGGGGGCGAGGTTGCGCTCAAGCGCCTGCATGTCGGTGTTGGCCGCGATGAACTCGATGCCCTCAAGCCCGGCAGCGATCATGGTGTTCAGCGCGTTTCCGCCGCCCCCACCTACGCCGAAGACCTTGAGACGGGCACCACGATTGGACGGCTTCTCATCGAACATGAACATCGAAAACCTCTCGGTCGGCAGACAGGAATAGCAGTGTTGGGGGGCGGCGGTCTCCGCGGCGCAAAGCAGCCTGCGGTAGAAGTCAATGGGGGTAAATTGTGCTCACATCGAGGGGCTGGGGCCAAGCAAACAGTCGCCGAGCACGACACGAACCCCACGGGGGCGCCTGTCGATGAGGCCCGTCCACTTGGTTGCTTTTGCAACACTTTCACCCGAGCTGCGGCGGCGTGTACCACCGCGAAGATCGAGCGACAACGAAGAAAAACGGGGCCTTTGGTGCTCTCCGGCCCGCTCAGTCGATGCGGGCAAAAGATCCAACTCTTTGATTCAGCGATCCTTTTGGATCGCCTCCTGCGGGAACAACGGCAGACCTCTTGTTGGATGCCCGGACAAGCAGTCTCGGGGCGGGGTTGGGAGTATTCTTTTGGAGGGCGCGGCGACCGCACCTGACCGGCTCAGAAGAGCCAGTTGAGCAGCTGTCGAACCCGCGCCCCGAGCGTGCGGGCATTCTCAGCATCAGGGTCGTAGAGGTGGCTTGCATCACTCTCGCAGAGCATCTGGAGCGCACCGGTCGCGGCTGCATACTCCGGGTTGCGGACGAGGTCGGAGATGCCGGTCACGCTGTGGGGATGGCCGACCCGGACGAGACCACCGAGGACCTGATGAGCGACCTCATCGATGTGGGGCAGGGCTGCGGCGCCGCCCGTCAGGACCGTTCCCGCCTTGAGCATGTCGCTGTACCCGGAGAGTTCAAGCTCGCGCCGGACGACGCGGAGGATCTCGAAGACATGTGGCTCGAGGATGCTCGCAACGAACGAGGTGGTGACAGAGATCTGGCCGCGCCCGCGGGAGGGGACCTGGACGCCGTTTTCGTTGCTGCCGGCGGCAACCGATGCCACGCCGTATTCGGTCTTCACCCGCTCTGCGACGCGGCTCGTGAAGGGGCCTGCGACCGCGAGCGAGTTGGTCATCGCGCCGCCACCTTCGGGGATGGTCGCGTTGCGGACCAGGACGCCGCCGGCCCAGATCGCGATCTTGGTGGTGTCGGCGCCGAAGGAGACAAGCACCACGCCGAGATCGCGCTCTGCAGGGTCGAGGACGCTGAAGCCCGAGGCGTGCACCTCCTGGACGATGCGGAGGATCTCGACGTTGCACTTCGAGACAGCGCGCCGGACGCAGTCGAGGTCTACCGCCGGAGCGGTGATGTTGTAGCCGCGGAGGCGGAGCGTCGAGGCGGTCATGTCGACCGGGTTATCGATGCCGCCCTGATCATCGACCACGAACTCGTGAACCTCGGTGTGCATCACCGCGTCGGCCGAGCCGGCCGGCATCTGGCGGGCCAGGCGCATGATCTGCGCCACATCGGACTGTGTGACCTTCCTGCCCTTTATGGGTAGTTCCACCTCGACACTGCTGCCGCGCTTGGCGCGGGGCGAGATGGTAACGACGACGCGGCTCACGGCCTGACCGGCCGAAAACTGGGCCTCGTCGAGTGCCTGCCGGACCGACTTGCCGAGGGCTTCGATGTCGACGACCTTGCCGTCTTGGAGCCCACGGGTCAGCGCCTTCCCCGCCCCCTTGACCTCGACAGCCTCGCCCGTGACGCGGGCGACAACGGCCTTGATGGACTGATGTCCGATATCGATGGAACCTACAACCCGAATGTCGCTCATCTGCTCGCTCCGCTTTCGTTGTTTCAGTTCTTATCGGTGACCGGTGTCTCGATGGCGGCGACCTGCCGTGCGCGGAAGACCACCTGCTGGAGGCTGTCGCCGTCGAGCATCAGGTAGTCGGGCGTCTCATGCCGCGCGTCGAGCTGAGCGAAGGCCTCGGTCAGTCTGGCGAGCCGCTCGGGCAGGCGGTCGTCGCGGAGACGGACCTCGGTTCCGGTCGAGAGCAGGAGGCGGAAGGAGTTGCCCGTCGCGGCCTGCACCTCTGCCACCTTGAACCGCTTGCCGAGTTCGCTTCCTTCGAAGGCGAGCAGCACCTTGCGCGCACGGAGCCAGGCGGCGCGGTCGATGCGGATGCCGCTCTCGCTCTCCTTGTCGAAGCCTACGAAGAGCGGTCCTGCGAGTCCGTCAGCGGGAGTCCAGCGGCGGATCGGATCGCCGCTGCTGTCCATGAGGTAGAGTTCACCCGCCGAGACAACGCCGGCGAGTTCGGCCTCTTGGACGGCGATGGCGACGCGCCCATGGAGCGAGACATCGACCGCAGCGCTCTTGACCCAAGGCAGGGTCTCGATGCTCGCGCGCATCTCTTCGGCGCGCAGGGTTAGGACGCTCCGGGGGTGTTCGAGGCCGGCGGCCCGCTCGACGGTAAGGCGGTCTACCTGCTTGAGGCCCGTGACCTCCACCTCGCGGACGAGGAAGAAGCGCGACTCGAAGGCCTCGTCGGCCACCACGAAGACGGCGGCCGGGATCAGCATGGCTCCGAGGAGTCCTCCGACCATCTTGGCGATTTCGACGGCCCTGAGCCGGGTGGGGCTGGGGGCCTGCCGGCTCTTGTCGACCACGAGGCGACGCTGGCCGGCAACACCGGGCTTGCGGGCACGGACGACCGGCTTCGCCGGCGTGGGGACGGCGCCGGACTCACCTGCGCCGTCGGCGCCCGAGGTGTCGTCGGAGAGGACGCGAAGACGCTCACGGGTGGTCATGGCTGGCCTCCTTGGCCGAGGGCTGCTGCGTCGGTTGTGGCCGACTCGAGCATGGCGACTGCAAATGCGGGAAAGGGGATGCCGATGCCTGCTGCGACCTTCGGGACGAGGCTGGTGGCGGTCATGCCGGGCACCGTGTTGACCTCAAGGACGAAGGGGGCGCCGTCGTGCCGGAGCATCACATCGACGCGGGCAACGCCGCGGCAGCCGACCGCCGCATAGGAGCGCTCTGCGACATCGCGGACGCTAGCGGTGAGCGCCTCATCGAGCGGCGCGGGGAAGAGGTAGCGGGTGTCGCCGCGCTGGTACTTCGCGTCGAAGTTGTAGAACTCCTCTGCGGGCATCACCTCAATGATGCCCATCGCCCTTCCCTGCTGGATGGCGACGGTGAGTTCGCGACCGACGATCTGCTCCTCGACCAAGACGGCCCCGCGGGCAGCGCGGCAGGCGGCAACGGCTGCGGGCCATTCGGCCTCGCTCTTCACCAACGAAATGCCGACGGAGCTCCCGTCGAGCGACGGCTTGACCACGCAGGGCAGGCCGAGCGCGGGCAGTGCCTCGCCCTTCGCCTCTGTCCAGACCTCCCAGGCAGGGGTCGGGATGTTGTGCGCAACCAGCACCTGTTTGGTGCGGAGCTTGTCCATCGCCAGCGCGGAGGCCAAGACGCCCGAACCGGTATAAGGGACGCCCATCCACTCGAGGAGACCCTGCAGCGCGCCATCCTCACCTAGGTGGCCATGCATGGCGACGAGCACCACATCGGGGCGGGCCTCGATGAGGGCGCCGATGGTGGCGCGGGTCACATCGATGAGCTGCGGGGCGAGGCCAGCCTCGGTGAGCGCCGAAGCCAACGCCTGGCCCGTGCGAAGGCTGATCTCCCGCTCCGAACTCTCACCGCCATAGGCGACAAAGACGCGCTTTCCGTTCCAACGACTCATGGTGCCTGCTCCCTGTTCGGACGGATGGACCGCCGCTCTGACCTGTCGCTCATCGACTGACGCTGCCTCGCCTGACACTGTCGGACCCCGCGGGATCGCGCGCAACTTTCGGTCATCATGGCTGCTCCTTCGCCGGCAGTCCGATGGCGGCGAGGATGGCGCGGGCCACCTCGCGTGCGGCCTCCGGCCGGCCGAGCGTGCGGGCCTTCGCACCCATCGCCTCAAGCGCGGAGCGGTCCTCGACCAACACCCGAAGCTGCGCTGCAAAGGCCGCGGGATCGGCGAGCAACGCCGCGTCGGTGACCATCAAACCGCCGCCGGCGTCGACGACGGCGCGGGCGTTGTGGGTCTGGTGATCGTCTGCCGCCGCCGGAAAGGGCAGATAGACCGCCGGCAGCCCAATGGCGGTAAGCTCCGAGATGGTGGTCGCTCCGGCGCGACAGACCACGAGGTCGGTCTTCGCATAGGTTGCGGCCATGCCATCCACATACTCGACCACCGAGGCCTCGGCGCCGGCAGCTTCGTAGGCGCGCCGCACCTTGTCGGCTGCACCGCTGCCAGACACATGGGTGATTTCGAGCGATAGACCCGCCTGCTTCAGCAGCCCGAAGACCTGCGGCAGCCCCTCGTTGAGCGAGCGGGCGCCCTGGCTACCGCCCACGACGAGGAGCCGGAGCGGGCCGCTGGGCGCGGGTGTGATTCCACGGGCGGCGACCTCGAGCACGGCACCGCGGAGCGGGTTGCCGGCGACCTCGACGCGACCTGTCGGGAAGTAGGCGCTGGCCTGCGCGAAGGTGGCGAAGACCCGGCGACAGAAGTGGGCCAGGAAGCGGTTGGTGCGGCCGGGGATCGCATTCTGCTCGAGCAGAAAGACGGGGCGACCAAGGAGCGCGCCGATCAGGCAGGGAGGGCCGGCCACATAGCCGCCAAGGCCGATCACGGCGGCCGGCCGATACCGGGCAAAGAGCTGCATCATCCGCACCGCTGCGAGCGGCAACTTGGCAAGACTCGAGAGCCGCTTCATGCCGCTGGTACCCTTGAGAAAGCCCAGTGTGAGCGGCTCGAATGGGTGACCTGCAGCGGGTACAACGCGGGCCTCCATGCGGTCGCTCGAACCTACCCAGACAATCCGCACCTCGGGCCGGAGCGCGACCAGCGCCTCGGCAAGCGCGAGACCGGGATAGACGTGTCCTCCCGTACCGCCGCCGGCGAGCATGATGGTGGCAGACTTGGCCATTTAGGCGCGCCTCCGCGTGGACTGCTCTTCGCGCAGCTTTCGGAAGCGAAGCTCGGTATGGCGGAGTGTATTCTCCAGATACTGCTGCTCTTTGGCGGTCGACTTGGCCTTGCTGAGGTCGGGGTTCCGCTGCGAGATGTTGAGCAGGATGCCAACGCAGGCGAGGACGATCATGAGGCTTGTGCGGCCGTAAGAGACCAGCGGGAGCGTGAGCCCCTTGGTGGGCAAAATGCCCGTGACGACGCAGAGGTTGAACCCGGCCTGAATGGTGATCAGGAGCGTGATGCCGAAGGCGAGGAATGCACCGAAGGAGTCGCGCGCCTCGAAGGCGATGACGACCCCCCGCCAGAGGATGATGAGGTAGAGGATGCAGAGCAGCGCCATGCCGACCAGCCCGAGCTCTTCGCCCACGGAGGAGGCGACGAAGTCGTTGTAGAGTTCGGGCAGGTAGCCGAGCTTGCCGCGCCCCTCGCCGAAGCCGGCCCCCGACAGACCGCCGCTGGCGAGCGCAACGAAGCTGTTCACAAGCTGGTAGCCCGCATCGCTGGCGTAGGCCCAAGGGTCCAGCCAGGTGAGGACACGCTCCATCCGGTAGGGCTTGTGCCAGATCGCTGCGGCTGCGAGCGCGACAAGCAGGCCGAGCAGGCCAAGCATCGGCGCCCAACGCGCTCCGCCTACATAAAGCATGATGGCCGTCAGGGTACATATGATGAGGGTCGTCCCGAAGTCGGGCTGCTTCATCAGCAGCGCAACGAAGGGAAACAGCACGATCCCGTTCGCAACGAAGGCATCCTTCAGATTGCGCATCGAGTCGGCCTTCTTCGTGATGGAGTGCGCTATGAAGATGACCACCGCCACCTTGACCAGCTCCGAAGGCTGGAAGTTGATGGGCCCAAACTGGATCCATCGGCTTGCACCCTTCGCGGTATGGCCGACACCCGGGATCAGCGTCAGAAACACCAGCATACCGGCGACGGTACAGATGCGGCCCACATAGTTCCGGTAGGTGCCGAAATCGATCCGCATCGCCACGATCATGAGCACAACCCCGATGAGTGCGCCGCTCGCCTGCTTCCTAAAGTAGATGAAGCTGTCGCGGGCGCCCCCCGGATCGAAGTAGGCGTTGAGCGACGAGGTGCCGTAGATGGTCAGCAATCCGATGCTGACCAGGGCGCAGACCGCAGCCAGCAGCACCACATCGATGGGGCCGCGCTGGATGCGGGAGGGCAACGGCACGGGGCCCGAAATGGGTGCCGCGGGACCGGTCTCTTCGCGTGGCTGCTCTTCGTCGTGTTCGTGGGTCATCGTGTGCCTCAGCGAAGCTTCAGGCTGGCGAGCGCGGCCAGCGCAAAGAGGAGTGCGATG
The DNA here is from genome assembly GCA_903873545.1 of uncultured delta proteobacterium. Lineage (GTDB taxonomy): Bacteria > Myxococcota_A > Bradymonadia > REDH01 > REDH01 > CAIWGR01. The sequence continues at coordinate 1,889 of CAIQPA010000006.1, read as the reverse complement.
ATCCAGAAGCGGACCACCACCTGCGTCTCCGCCCAGCCCGACTTCTCGAAGTGGTGGTGGATGGGCGCCATGAGGAAGACCCGCTTCTTCGTCATCTTGAAGTAGTAGCGCTGGATGATGACCGAGAGGGCCTCCATCACGAAGAGGCCGAGGATGAGGCCGCTGAGCACCTCGTTCTTCGTCATCACGGCCACTGCGCCGAGCCCGCCTCCGATGCCGAGCGCGCCCACGTCGCCCATGAAGACCTGAGCCGGCTTCACATTGTACCAGAGGAAGCCGATGGTGGCGCCGGCGAGCGCTGCGCAGAAGACTGCAAGCTCCGCGCCGCCGATCAGACGAGGGATGCGGAGGTAGGCCGCGATGTCGAAGTTGGCCATGACCGTCTGCTCACCCACCGACACGGGCATGGAGAGGACGGTGGCGGAGGCGTAGGCGAGCAGCCCGAGCGTCGCGGCGCTGAGGACAATGGGGCCGGCCGCAAGACCGTCGAGGCCGTCGGTGAAATTCACTGCGTTGCTGGCGCCCGCGATAACGAACATCGCGAAGGGCAGGTAGAGGAGCGCAGGCAGCGCGATGGTCAGGTTCTTGGTGCTGATGAAGGGGAGGTAGAGCGAGGTATCAAAGCCTCCGACGCCATAGACGAGCAGCGCCACGCCAACTCCTGCGACGCCGAACTGACCGATCAGTTTGCCCCGCTCCGAGAGCCCCGCCGACCCGCGCGCACCGAGTTTGGCCTTGTCGTCCACGAAGCCGACCGCGCCGTAGCCCAGCGTGATGAGCAGCGCGATCCAGACATGCATGTTGGTCAGATCGCACCAGAGCAGGCTGGAGATGGTCAGCGCGATGAGGATGAGGAGCCCGCCCATGGTCGGCGTGTTCCGCTTCTTCTGGTGCTCCTCCATGAGGTCTTCGCGGATGACCTGGCCGACCGAGAGGGCGCGCAGCTTGCGGATGAACCAGGGGAAGAGCACCAGCGTGATGGTCATCGCGGTGAGGGCCGCGATGAGGATCCGAAAGCTCGGGTAACGGAAGACGTTGAGGGCGGAGAAGTCACTCCGCAGCCACTGGGCGAGATGAAACAGCATCCTACGGTACTCCCCACGCCGCTTCGAGGCGGCTGACGATCTCTTCCATCTTCATGCTGCGCGAACCCTTGACCCAGACGACGCTGCCGGCCGGAACCTCTGCGGCGAGCCAAGCGGCAGCCGCATCGTTGGTGGGGAGATGAACGACGCGAGCAGCGCCTGCCGCACCGTCGGCGATCCAGGCAGCGCGGCGGCCCACAGCAACCACGCAGTCGGCAGCCTCCGCGGCCAGCCGCCCCACCGTGCGGTGCTGCGCCTCTTCGTCGGCACCAAGCTCCATCATGTCGCCGAGCACCGCGACGCGGTTGGCCGGCTCCGCCGCAAGCAGCGTGAGCGAGGCAGCTACGCTCGATGGATTGGCATTGTAGGCATCATCAACAATCTGCCGGCCGCCGGCGACCACCCGCCGAAGCCGACCGCCGGGTAGCACCAGCGCTCCGATTGCCGCAGCGAGCGGCTGCACATGGTCGGCGGGGTGAATGCCGGTGAGGAAGAAGGCCGCCGCGAGCGCTCCCGCAAGGTTCGCCGCATTGTGCAGGCCCGGCAGCGGGAGCGGCAGCGCAAAGGTACGGCCGGCCAGCGTGACCGTCACCGGACCATCGAGCTGCTCGCGCGCGAACCGACTCTCCGACCCCTCGCCCGTCCCGAACGCGTGAAGCGCCACGCCAACCGCTGCCGCACGCGCGATCCACCAGGGCAGCGCACGCTCTGCCTCAGGGATGCAGAGGTGGGCGCAGCGGCCACCCTCGCGGATGCCCGACTTCACGAGCCGCACGCCATCGAGGCCACCGAGCCCCTCCGTAT
>CAIQPA010000005.1 GCA_903873545.1 uncultured delta proteobacterium | reverse complement strand
TGCCGACCTCACTGCGCACCTTGTGCGCATGACCCTGTTTGTTGGAACCGAGAACCACCTCCGTCAGCTCATCATGGCCTGTTACTTTGTCGCCCTCGCGACGGGTCGGACCGGGCAGGAGCCGCTCATCGCCGAAACACTGCGCTGGCTACGCGGCTCCGTCGCCCCCGAAGCCAACCGAGTGCTGTCGGAGCTTCACCGGCGCTGCTCCGTCAACGACGAGGGGCTGGTCGATGCGACCAACGCTGTGCTGGGCGAGTTTATCCCCGCCGGTGCGCTGCCGTCCGCCTTTTCCGAGAGCCGGATCCGAGACGCCTGCGCCACCGTCCACCGCCGCCTCGCGCAGGTCCAGATCGCCAACCTTGCGGAGGGCGAATACGACCTCGGCGGCATCGTCCTCGATGAGTTGCTCGGCTTCCGGCGAGCCGACATGACAGACCAGCTCAAGCTCCATCGACTGGTGTAACGATGGCCGCCGTTCAACTCCGCGAAAACCAGGGTTCGGCGAGCCGCGCGCAGGCGCTGCCGCTGAGCATGGAGATTGAGCGGGGCCGCGGCTACCTCATTGCAAAGAGTCGCCGCATCCACCCGCTCTGCGACCTCGACCAGCTGCGGCTCGAGATCCCAGCGCTCAAGTTCCCCTTCACACTGGGCGACGGAGATAACCCGCTCGCCTCTGCCCGGACACGCATCGACATCGTCCGCGCCCTCACCTCTGAGCAGGACGCATCCCACTTCCTGACCGCTGCGCTGGCGAAGGTATCTCCCGGCACCGACGCCTGGCTGAGTTTCGGCAAGCAGCATGTCGACCTGCTGCTCCGGCTCGAACCGGCCGACGGCCCTGTCGAGCTCTGTCTCCGCCTCGGTTTTGCGCTCGAAGATGTCGACGGCCGCCACCGGATCCGGGTCGCGCCGCTCCGCGCCTTCGCGCTTGGAAACACCGCAGCACCCGTCTCCGTGCTGCTCGCCGATCTGTGGCGGGCTTGGGTCTCCTCGGAGGACCGGGCGCCCTTCGGTCCGCAGTCGGAGCGGGACCTGCTCTGGTTCGAGCCACTCCGGCTGGTCGCCGAGCAGGTGGCCTCGCAGCGTGGTTGGAAGCTCCCGGGCGAAGAGGGGCTTCGGCGCTTCACGGCCCATCTGCGCGGCCGCGAGGTGCTCTGGGGCGCCCAGTCCGATGGCCGCGTGCCGGCGGTTCACGACGAGCGCGACGCCTATGCGCTACTGACCGAAGACGCCGGTCGTTGGCAGGAGGCCTGGGCCCTCGGCGCGCAGGCAGACGAGGCCGCCATCAGCGGAGACTATGAGCAGGCACGCCAGCTCTTCGAGACCCAGATACGCCGCCTGGGACCGCAGACGCACTGGCAAGACCGCCTCCTCGACCTTCTCTGCGCCATGAACACCGCCGATGCCACCGCGGAGGCGCGGCAGCGGGCACGCGAACGGCTTGCCCGGCTTCCGAGCGACTTGGTCGCCATCAGTGCCCTGCTTCGGCTTGCCGACCGAGATGGGGACCGGACCACTGCGACCCAGCTCCGAGCCAAACTCCTCGACCTCGCGCAGGTGGAGCAAGACTCCGTGCTGGAGGTTGGCTGCCATCTTGCCATCGCACGCAGCCTCTCGCGCTCCGACCTTGCTCTCTCGGCGCAGCATGTCGACGCCGCCCGCACCATCGCGCCAGGCCTCCGCTGCATCCATGCGCTCCGTCGTGAGCTCGCCCGCCGCGCCGGCGACACCATCGCGCTCCGCATCTCGCTGGAGTCGGAGATCGCCTCCACCACAGACCGCGAGACCCGCATCGGCCGGACCGTGGAGCTCGCCGAGCTCTTCGCCTACGAGCTCGGCGACCTCTCGCATGCGCGGGTGCTGCTCGACCGCGTGCTCGAGACCTCCCCCTCCTCTGCCGCGACCTGGCGCTTGCGTGGTGACGTTGACGCCAAACTCGACCGGCCACTCGATGCTGTCCGCGCCTTCGAACGGGCCGCGACGCTTTGCGAATCGGCCGAGCCGGAACAGTCGGCGGCAGACAGGGTTCGCGCAGCCGAACTCTGGATGGGTTCACTCCATGAGCCGCGTACGGCAGAGAGCCACCTTCGCAAAGCGCTGCTTGCGCAGCCTCGGAATGCCGACGCGTGCAGGCTCCTCAGCCGCATCCTCATCTCCGAATCCCGCCTCGATGAGGCGCTCGGGCTCCATGCTGCGACCAACGAGCTTGTCGGGCTCGGCGAACCGCGCGAAGGGGAGCTTACGCGCGCCGCCTGGTATGATCTGAAGGCCGAACTCGAAGCCGCGCGGGGTCACGAAGACGAGGCGCGCGCCATGCGCCACCAGGCGCAGAACCTGCGTGCCTCCGAGGCCGTTCGGCAGACAACTGCGCCACAGCAGACGCCTGCCTCCGCGCGCGAGGCGGCTCAGCTCGCCCGCGAGGCCGGCGACGGAAAGAAGGCCATTGAACTCCTCCTCGCAGCCGAGCAGCAGGAGCCCTTCGACTCCGGCAAGGCCCGTCTCTGGACCGAAATCGCCAGCCTCTACGACGAGGTCCTCGAGGACGACGACGCAGCCTGGAGCGCCGTCATGCGCGCGCTCGACCTCGACGAGCGTGCGCTCGAGACTACGCCGGCGCTTCTCATGCTCGTGAGCCGACAGGCACCTCAGCGCGGCGCGCTTGCTCGCGGCGCCGAAGCACTCGCGCTCCTGGCGCGCACGGCCGAGCAGGATGTGAACCGTGGCATGCAGCTCACGCAGGCTGCCGACTGGCTCTACCAGGCTCGGCCCGATGACCCGCGCCTCCTCGGCTGGACCGCCGACGCACTGCAGGCCGCGCCGACCATGCTCTCGGCCTACGCGATGCGTGCTCGCATCCTCTCGGCCCGCGGCCAGTTTGCAGATGCGATCGCGACGCTGCGGCGGGCGCTTGCCATCGAAGAATCGGAGCCGCTCGAGCGGGCACCCCATGCACGGATGGCAGCAGAGTTGCTCATGCAGACGGGTGATGCCGATGCGGCCATCTCCATCCTGCTCGACATGCGCGCCTCCACCACCGCGGACGGAGCCTCAGAACGGCTGCTCCTCAAGGCACGCGAACAGGCGGGCCGCTTCGCTGAGCTCCGAGACGAGGCCACCGCGCGCGCCGCCCAGCAGCTCGGCCAGAGCGCAACCACCCCGCTCGCGGTCTGGAAGACGTTGCAGGTTCCGCCGGCCGACATCTCGCGGGAACTCGCTGCCGACGCGCTCGCGCAGGCAGCTCGCTACGCTGCCCGGATGAAGGACAGTGCCTGCATCGAATGGCTCGCGCAGGCCGAGCGGTTCGGGGCATACGAAAACGCCCTCACCCAGGCCCGCATCGCTGTCGGTCGGGCCACGGGCGACCATGCCATGCTTTCGGTCGCCCTCCGCGCAATGGCAGCAGAGCTCCTCGACCCAGCAGAAGCCGAGCGGCTCATTGCCGAAGCCGAACTCGCGGAGCGCAAGCTCAAGCCCAAACTGAAGGCGACGCCCAAGCCGGTGCAGCCGCCGCCGATGCCTGCCGCGCCGGAACGGAACCCTGCCGCTGCAGCAGCTCGGACCTCGGCCCGTCTGGAGCAGCTCGCCGAAGGTGTTACCGATGCGCGCAAGCCGGCAGCGGCTCCGACCGCCACGGGTGGTCCGGCGAACACCATCGCCGAGCTAGACCGCATGGTCGAGGCCGGGCAACGGACAGCTGCCATCGAGCAGATCGACGAACTTCTCCGCGCCACCCGCACCTCCCGCGACAGCGCCATCCGGCGGAGCCTCCTGCTCCGCAAGGGGCGCTGGCTGCTCGACGAAGGGACCCTCGGCCGCGATGTGACGCTGGCGCTGACCGGCGCGCTCATCCTCGACGACAGCTCCGCCGAGACCCGATTCGAACTCTTCCGCGCCTACACGCTCGGCCGCGATGCGCGAGGGGCGACCGAACAGCTCCGCTCCCTCTTCGACGCCCTGCGGCAGACGCCTCAGGCGGTTGAGCCGGATCGGATTGTGAAGTTGATGCTCCGCTTGGAGCAGCTCGACCGCGCCCCCGACTTCGGCCAGCAACTCGAGCTAGCCAGTGAGGCATCTCCCTCGCTCGCGGCGGCACTCCGCCAAGCGGCGCCTCGCTCCGCAAAGGGATAGGGCGACACCATGAGGGGGCTGGCACCACACTGCAGGTTCGTCGGCATCTTCGCCATCTTCGTTGCGCTCGTGGCCTGCGATGCGGCAACGCTACAAGAGCGCGACGACACCTCAGCGGAAGGCAGCGGCTCCGGCGGAGCGTCCGATGCGAGCCCGTCCAGCGATCTGCCGAACGATGCAGTATCGGACGCCAGCACCGTCGATGGCACGGGCGATGTCGGCGAAATCATCGACGCGCAGGACGACGCGGCCACCTCTCCTGACGGCTCGGCTGACGCGGAGGGGAGCGATGCCGCGGACACCGAGACGACGCCAGCGCCACTCGGCCCTTGGATGGAGATCGGACACGGTGAAACCGGCTTCGAAAGCGTCGACGAGAACACCTTGGTGAGCTGCATCTTCGGACCGCAGGGAAGCTACCATGTCTGGGCGGCGATCCGCCTCCACAACATCCCCCCCTTGGCCATCCGGGTAGAGACCTTTGCCGACATTGGCGGCACCCAGGTCGGCACAGGCTCCGCGACGCCGCTCAACGCCGAGTGGACCGTCAACCCGGACGGAACAGCCGACATCTTCGGCCAGTTCCTCTACCTAGACTTCGGCATCAACTTCCCCGCGCTTTCTGAACAGCCCGTCACCCTGCGCGCCACGGCCCGCAGTGATTCGGTCAACATGGTCGTCGCGACGGCGACCGGTAGGTTTCTATGCATCCAATAACGGCTCGAACCTTCGTCATCACAGGCGCGTCTGGCTGGCTCGGCCGGGCGCTGGCCGCCTACCTCTCCGCGGAGGGCCACACCGTGCGCCGGCTGGTTCGGCGCGCCCCGGCCGATGCGCAGGAGTACCAGTGGGACCCGGCGACCGGCGCCTTCGACCGCGCCGCGCTCGTGGGCGCCGACGTCATCGTGCATCTGGCCGGTGAGGGCATCGCCGACGCCCGCTGGACCGCGGCGCGCAAGCAGCTCATCCTGCGCAGCCGCGTTGAGGGGACCGAGCTGATCGCCCGCGAGGCCGCTGCGGCGGGCAACCCCAACCTCCACCTCATCTCCGCGTCCGCGGTGGGCTTCTATGGCAACGCTGGCGCGAAGGCGTGCGACGAGACGGCCCCCTCGGGCAGTGGCTTCCTCGCGGAGGTCTGCCGCGCCTGGGAGGGCGCCACCGCCGCTGCTGCTGCGCTCCCCGTGACCCACATCCGCATCGGCGTTGTGGTGGGACCGAGCGGGGGCTTCCTCGCGCGCATGCTCCCCATCTTCCGCGCGGGACTCGGCGGACGCCTCGGCACGGGCGAGGCCTGGACCAGCTGGATCTCGCGCCACGACCTCTGTCGCGCCATCGGCTGGATTGCCGCGCAGCAGCTCACAGGCACCGTGAACCTCACCGGCCCCGCACCCTGCACCAACGCCGACCTCACCGCCGAGCTCGGCGGGCTGCTGCACCGTCCCACGCGGCTGCCCGCCCCCTCCTTCGCGCTCCGGTTGGCGATGGGTGAGATGGCCGACGAGCTCCTGCTCGCAGGCCAGCGCGCCCTCCCCGCTCGTCTGCAGGCCAGCGGCTTTTCGTTCGACCACCCCACCTTCCGCGATGCAGCCCGCTGGGCACTGGAGGAAAAATGAC
>CAIQPA010000004.1 GCA_903873545.1 uncultured delta proteobacterium | reverse complement strand
GGGGAGACATCAGGTGCGCGGGCGGGCCCGGGTTGGGGGCGAGGAGGGTAGGGAGAAGGGGGCGCACCGCAAGGGTCCGCGGCTGCGGGAGAGTGGAGGGTGGCGCGGCGGACGGGGGTAGGTCACGCGCTGGCGGACGTTTGCGGCGCGCCGTGGCGGCGATGCGGTCGAGGCGGTGGGAACGAAGTTTCTGTCACACGGGGGCGGGTCGGTGGTTCTTCCATATGCGCGTGAGGTTGCCGCGGTGGCGACGACGCGCGTTTACGCAGGAACGCAGAGGTCGGTCGCATGGCGATGAGCTTGGTGAACGTGGCTGGTTGGTTGCGCGTGGTCGCGGCGGTTGGTGCCGTGGTCGCGGGGGTGGTGGCGCAGGGGGCGGGGCCGGGGGCGCGTTACGGCCAGAGCATGGCCTACGACCGAGCTCGAGCCATCACGGTGCTGTTCGGTGGCGCACGCAACTCCACTGGGCTGGCTGGCTCGGCGTGGGGAGACACATGGGAGTGGACCGGCCTATCTTGGCGTCAGGCGACGCCCGCGGTCGCTCCAAGCGCGCGCTACCACGCAGCTATGGCCTACGACGAGCGCAGAGGAGTAGTAACGATGTTCGGCGGCGCGATTCCGGGGGTCGGCTACCTGAACGAAACATGGGATTGGAATGGTTCGACGTGGACGCAGAGAACCTTCACCACCAATCCACCTGCGCGCGGCTACCACACACTGACCTACGACAGAGCAAGAGGCGAAATCGTACTTTTCGGCGGATACTCCGACGTAGCCGGCAACCCCATAGACTACGGCGACACTTGGATTCTCAATTCTAACGGCTGGCAGCCTACCACTAGCCAAGGCCCAAGCCCGCGGCGATATCACGCAGCAGAATGGCATGCCGCATCCAATTCGATTGTCCTCTTTGGAGGCGGACAAGGCAATTTCCAAGTCTTCAACGACACATGGCTCTGGAATGGCACATCATGGTCGCAAGCCAATCCAGCCAACACGCCGACGCCGCGCGGCGCGCATGCTATGGCAGCCTTTCCCTCAAGCAGCAATCTCATGCTATTCGGCGGCGGCGGATTGCCCGGACTCAACGACACATGGTCCTGGAGCGGCAACAACTGGACCCAGGTGCCAACGCCGACCACGCCCAGCAACAGAACATGGGTGTCCAACCAAATCGTGCTGCATGAAGCTACGCAACAAGCGCTTCTGGTAGGCGGCTACAACGGCGGAGTGATCGGAGACTCTTGGAAGTTCAATGGGGCGAATTGGTCGCCGCCAATTCAATACACGCGGTCGCCGGTGAATGGCCATCTTTACGGCCTGACACCGCCCATGACTTGGCAGCAGGCTGAGGCACTCGCAGTTCAGGAGGGTGGCCACCTTGCAACCATTCGCAGCGCAACTGAACAGAGTTGGGCCCAGCAGTTCCTAGGACCTAATGCTAACTATCTAGCTATTGGCCTCAACGATTCCGCTCAGGAAGGTAACTGGACCTGGACAAGCGGAGCACCATTCACCTACTCGGCATGGGGCCAAAATGAACCCAATAGTTTCGGTGGCGACGAGGACTACTGCGTCATGTCGATCGGCTACAATGGAGGATGGGCCGACGTCGGAGCATCCTGGAGCGGCTGGCCCTCCACCGCTGGCCTCATCGAGCTCCCCGGTGGCTCCTCCGCCCCGCTATCTGCGGCATCGCTGACCGCCACCACCGCCCTACCAGCCCTCACCAACCACGCCCTCTCCCCGCTCCCCTCGAGCGGCGCACTCCTCTTCGGCGGAACCACATCCACCGGCCCCAATACCTTCACCTACACGCTGACCGGCACGACCTGGACAACCCAGTTCCCGCCGTTCACGCCAGGCACGCGTACCGAGCACACCCTTCTGCTCGACCCCATCCGCCAGAACAACCTGCTCTTCGGCGGCATGAACCCGCTCGGCACCCCACTCGCCGATACGTGGACCTGGTCCAACAACCAGTGGAACCT
>CAIQPA010000003.1 GCA_903873545.1 uncultured delta proteobacterium | reverse complement strand
GACCATGACTGTGGGAGGCCTCTTCTTTGCAGGCGGCCTCGCCCTCTACATCCTCATCGGCCTGCACTTCGAGGAGCGGTCCCTCCGCGCCAGCTTCGGCGCCGACTACGAGGCCTACGCCGCCCGCGTGCCGGCCCTCATCCCCTTTCTACGGCCGTAGGGCGACCTCGACCTAGGCGGCCGAGACTACTCCAGCGCCCCGAGCAGCAACGGTCCAAGCCGCCGCTCCGCACAGGGGCTCAGGTGGTCGGTGTCGCGGTACATGAGGCAGCCCTCGTCGTAGAGGCGGAGCGGCTCCTCGGCCTCAAACAGCCCGACGCGGGAGAGGTAGCGCACCTTTCCGGGGCCTCCGACGCGTTCTGCGAGCGCAGCGTCGAGCGTCCGATAGCGCCGCGCGATCTCTGGCAGCGCCCGCTCGTCCGCTCCGCGCAGCTCACGGAAGTTGGTCACATCCACATGCGGCTCGATGCCCGGCCCCACCCAGACCACGGGCACCACCGCTGCAACCCGTTCGAGGTAGGTCGCTGTCGCCTCGATGGCCGACGTCGCGAGCAGGAGCGGCGGCAGTTCGGGTCTGCGGAACAGGTCGCGCGAGCCCGCGGCGCCGCGTCCCGGCGAGAAGAAGTAGAAGCCGGCATGGCCAAAGACCACGCGCCGGATCTGCGCGCGCCGCTCGGTCGCGAAGGTCAGCGCAGCCTCGTAGTGGCAGCCGGCTGCCTGCTCGAAGGGCCTGCATCCGCCCTGCGCCAACCCCACGACGAACCGTTTGGAATCGGCCTGAGCCAGCATCCCGAAGAGCTGCAGGCCGTGCGAGTCTCCCACCACGAGGTCGGCCTTTCCGTACTTGGCAGCGCAGCCATCGAAGCGGGCCTTGAAGGCCTCGGTCGGCATCGGCGCGAGGAACTGGCACTCGCCGAGCGCCTTGGGAGCGCGGTCGGCCCGGTCGCCCGTATTCTCCTTCATGGAGGCGTAGAGCGTCTGGTCGGCCGGCGAGAGGGATGCCACGAACCGCGTCTCGAAACCACCCGCTGCGATGCCCGCGCCGCCCACCGCAACGAAGGCGAGACTGCCAGCGAGCGACCAGCGGAAGATGCGGGCCTGGTTGAAGCGGGCGTCGCGGAAGGGCTGCTCGACCCAGCGCCAGCTCGCATAGGCGAGGGCAAAGGTGAGGGCGATGAGCCCCGCCTGACCAGCCACAGAGAGTGCACCGGCGCTCAGGTAGCGGGAGAGGGCAAACAGCGGCTGATGCCACAGATAGGCGCTGTAGGAGACGAGGCCCACGCCCACCATCGCCTTCGTGGAGAGCAGCCAGCCGGCGGGGTCGGTCGGACGGCTCCAGGTGAGGTAGAGCATGGTCCCGACCACGGGCAGCAGCGTGGAGAGGCCCGGCGTTGGCGTGCTGCTGTCGAAGGCTGCGACGGCGACTGCCACCATCGCGAGGCCGAGCGTGGAGAGGATGGCTGCGAGTCGCGCCGGCAGCCTGTCGCGCCAGCCGGCACCCACCGCGTAGGCCACAAACACGCCG
>CAIQPA010000002.1 GCA_903873545.1 uncultured delta proteobacterium | reverse complement strand
GGCTTCAATCGGGAGTTCTGGCAGGAGCAGGCCCGTGCCTGTGAGGGGCGGCATGGGGAGGGTGAGGTGAAACCTGTCGCCTGGGAGCCAGGGGAGGTGGTGATTGAATCGGTTTGGTTCGTGTTCGGCGACGACAATGGCACCGGCGAGCCCTCTGGCGATGGCTGCTGCGGCGGGGTCGGGAAGTTCGTCGAGGAGGGGTTGTGTGTCCTCGAGTTGCGGCGGGAGGATCGCGGTGGCGAGTTTGAGGTTGTTCTCGAAGCGGTGGGCGAAGGGGAGGAGGTGCCGGACATCGTCGTGGCTGAGGATGAGGCCCGTGACGGCGATGGCGATGGGTTCTTGGTCAACGGCCGGGTAGGCGAGGAACTGGAAGTTGGCGGGGTGGATTGGCGCGCGAGCGGAGGTTGTGACCTCGACAGGCTGTTCGTCGAATGCAGCAAGGTAGAGTGCGCGCGCCCAGCGGCGGGCGGAGTGGGTGGCGTGGCTGGCGGTTGCGCGGTCGCTTGGGGTCATGCGGTCTCCGGCGTTGGCTTGACAGGTGAAAATGCAGCGCGTTAGGGGCGACAAAAGAGGAGGTTACCTCGGTGGAAGGCGGGTCGCAAAAGCAGGGCGATTTGGTGGCGCAGCATGGGTGGCTGGTGCGTCATGTGGCCTACCGTTTGAAGACGACGCTTCGGCTGCGATTCGCGCTGGAGGAGTTGGAGCAGATGGGGATGCTGGGGCTGTTGGAGGCGGCTCGGCGTTTCGACCAGGACTCGTCGACCTCTTTCGGTACCTATGCCTACTATCGGATCCGTGGTGCGATTCTGGACGAGGCGCTGTCGCAACAGGGACTGAAGCGGTCGCAGGCTGCTGCGATCCGTCGTGTTCGAGCGATGGGTGACGCGCTCGAGGGGTTGTCGGAATCGGCGGAGCCTGCGTCGGATATGGACTATCTGGTGCATGCGATGGCGTGCGCGACGACAGCGAGCGAGGTGATGGAGTCTGTGACGGCTGAACTTGAGGAGTCGGAGGAGCTCAGCGGCTACACGGCGTCACCGGAGCAGGTTGCGGAGCAGTCGATGTCGAAGGCGCTGGTGCGTCGCCTGCTGGGCCATCTGCCGGAGGAGGAGCGTGAGCTTCTGGAGGACTGTTACTTCTCGTCGATGAGTCTGTCAGAGCATGCGGAGCGGGCTGGCCGGAGCAGGAGTTGGGCCTGCAGAGCGCATGCGCGGGCGCTGCTTCGGCTGCGAGAGCTGATGGCGGGCGCGTCGTCAGGCGAGGAGGGGTAGGCGGGTGATGCGGGAACGTTCGCGCATCGGGGGATTGTGGGTAGCGTTGGTGCTGCTTGGTCTCGCGATTTCCGGATGTCGGGTTGCGGTAACGGACTGCATCGATCGCGAAGAGGCGGAGGAGTCGGGGTGGCAGCTTCGTCGGGCGGGTTTTGATGCGTCGTCGGAACGGTGCGGGCGAGGTCGAACTGTGACGGTGCCGCGCTGGGACGGTGCTGGCGCGCAGGGGGCAGTGTCGGCGTTGGGGTTGCCGCGTCGGCGGCTGGCTGTTCCAAAGCCGGAGATCGGGATGTGGCCGTCTGCGGCGGATCGTGCGCGTTTGGAGCGGCACGAGGTGGGCGCTCGGGCCGCGGCGGTGCTGCGCGGGCTGCCGCAGGTGGAGGATGCCTGGGTGGAGCTTCGCGCGGAGGGCTCGGGTGAGGTGGCGACGGCGACGGTGGTGATGCGTGAGGGTTCGGCGGACTGGGCGCAGGTGGAGCGCGCGGTTCGTGGGATGGAGGGGCTGAGCGAGGTGGCTCGGATCGAGCGTGTCGGGACGACGGTTCCGCGCCTGTCGCCGGGTTTGAGGTGGGCCAAGGTGGGTCCGTTTCGCGTGGATGCAGGGCAGGCAGGCCTGCTTCGCTGGTCGTTCGTCTCGGTGTTGTTGCTGTTATCGGTTTTTGCCGGGCTGCTGGCTGCAGCGGGTCGGAGGGGTTCACGATGACGGGCTGGGGTTGGAGGCGGGTAGAGGATGGCTCGGAGTGGCTCTTGGCGTCGGGCGTGGTCGGCTGGGTGAGCCAGCAGGAGGAGGCGACGGCGAAGGGGATCGTGGCTGAACTGTCGCAGCTGGAGGCGCGCCGGGCCCGGTTGGAGGAGGAGTTGGTGACGGCAGTAGCCTCTGCGCGGGCGGAGGCGCTGGCCTCGTCGCGGCATGAGATGGAGCGGTTGCTGGATGTGCTGGCGGGTCGTCC
>CAIQPA010000001.1 GCA_903873545.1 uncultured delta proteobacterium | reverse complement strand
CCTCGGCCGGCTTCTCCAGCGATGGCGACGACCAGCGCCCGACCGTGCAGGTAGGCGACCCCTTCCGCGAGAAGCTGCTGCTCGAGGCCTGCCTCGAACTCTTCAAGGAAGATGCCGTCATCGGCATCCAGGACATGGGCGCCGCCGGCCTCACCAGCTCGAGCACCGAGATGGCTGGCCGCGGCGGCTGCGGCGTCTTCATCGACCTCGACCTGGTGCCGACGCGTGAGAGCGCGATGACCGCCTACGAGATGCTCCTCTCCGAGAGCCAGGAGCGCATGCTCATGGTGGTCAAGGATGGCCGCGAGCATGTGGTCAAGGCCATCTTCGACAAGTGGGACCTCGACAGCGCAGTCATCGGCCGCGTGACCGATACCGGCCGCTGGGTGGTCTCGCGCAACGGTGAGATTGCCGCCGACATGCCGGTCGACTTCCTCACCGACGAGGCGCCCGTCTACGACCGCCCCCGCTCGGAGCCGGCCCGCTTCACCAACCGCAAGCTGCTCGACCGCGCCGCGCTCCCCGCGCTCACCGACGCCGGTTCCACACTGCTCACGCTGCTCGGTTCGCCCAACATCTGCAGCCGCCGCAGCATCTACGAGCAGTACGACCACATGGTGGGCGCCGGCACCGTGCAGCGGCCCGGCGGCGACGCCGCGGTCGTGCGCATCACCGGCACCGACCGGGCCATCGCGCTGGCCGTCGATTGCAACCCCCGCCACGTCTTCCTCGACCCCTACCAGGGGGCAGCCCGCGCGGTCGCAGAGTGCTCCCGCAACGTGGCCTGCACGGGTGCCCGTCCGCTCGGCCTCACCGACTGCCTCAACTTCGGCAACGTGAAGGACCCCGAGATTATGTGGGAGTTCGCCGAGGCGGTGCGTGGCATGGGTGTGGCCTGCCGCGCGCTCGACGTGCCCATCGTCTCGGGCAACGTCTCGCTCTACAACGCCACGGGTGGCGCCTCCATCAAGCCCACCCCCTCGGTGGCGGTGGTCGGCTCCTTTGACGGCCCCTTCGATGCCTCCAAGGTGGTCCGCCACCGCGTCTCACAGCCGGGCCTCGAGCTCTGGCTTGTAGGGCCCCAGGCGGGCACGCTCGACGGCTCGGAGTTCGCTGCGCTGGCAGGTTTCGGCGACCAGGGAATGCTCGCGCCGGTCGACCTCGACCTCGAGGCGCGGCTCCAAAAGTTCCTCATCGCGGGCGCCGAACAGCGGCTCTTCGCGGCTGCCCACGACCTCTCCGAGGGCGGCCTCGCGGTTGCCGTCGCGGAGATGTTCCTGGGCCAGACGGCTGTGGGCGCAGCGCTCACCGCATCGCTGGAGGGCGACCTTGCCACGGCCCTCTTCCACGAGGGCCCCTCGCGTGTCGTTCTGGCTGTCTCTGCGGAGAACAGCGCCTCCTTTGTCGCTGCCGCGCAGGCAGCCTCGCTGCCGCTGCTCGCGCTCGGCCAGTCGGTTGCCGGCGACCGGCTCGAGTGGTCTGGTGTATTCTCGGTGTCGCTCGCGGAGGCCACGGCCCGCTTCGATGCGGGGCTCGACCCCATCCGCCGCGGCCGCGGCTAGAGGGTAGGGCGGATGCTGGTGCTGGTGCCCGAGGCCAGCCGCACCGTCTTCTCGAACTTCGTGCCGTAGAACCTCACCTGAACCGTGCGGCTTCGCACGCTGACCGGACTCGTTGCAGTGTGCCAAATGCAGCGGTAGCCAGACTGCTTGGGAGAGCCAATCACTCTAGCGGCGCGTAATTGCCTGGGGGAGATGAAGGCCGAACCGTCCGTCGGTTCCCCGCGCACTGGAAGCCGCGCCGCGCGCGCTCATTGTGATCGCCTGCTGAATTGCGTCACCATTTCGGTGTGCTGGAGGTGTCTATGAGCGTACCTAGCATTTTTTGGACGGTCGTCTTGGGCTCGGTCGGGTTGGTGTGCGGCGTGGCCGCGCCGGTGCAGGCGGGGGAGACGGAGGAGGCACCGCACTTCGCGAAGCACTTTGCGCTGCTGGACCTTAAGGCCAGCCACGGGCCGCTGGGGCTCATGTTGGATACCTCCCTCAACGCGCGGTCTACGCGGAGCGCGCCAGGCTCCCTCCTGCTGGACCAGACCTACCGGGAGGTTGGCATCGACTTCGCGATCTCGCCGGCACTCGCAGAGGCCGGCCTGCATGCAGAGTGGATGCCGTTGCGCATCTTCCGACTCCGCGCCGAGGCCCACGCGCTCTCCTCGTTCGGGGTTCTGGGTTACACGCTCTCCTTCCCGACCGCAGATGCGGCCTACAGCGACAAGGTGGCCGACGACCGTGTGGAGGAGTCGGAGGCCGGCGTTGGCATGCGCCTTTCGCTCCAGCCAACCCTCCAGATCAAGCTCGGGCCCGTGATCGCGCGCCACACCACCTCGGTCTTCTGGCACGCCCTCGGCGGATTCCGCGGTCCGTACGTGCATGAGCGCCTCTACGACCAGCTCCAACGGACGGACGGCGACGGGATGCTGGTCCACAAATCCCTGCTTGCCTACCAGTTGTGGGACGGTCCAGGCGACGCGATGGCCCTGCTGGGCGGCTTCCAAGAGTATGTAGAGAGTTTCGAGAGCGGGACGAGCCGTCAGCGGGTGGGAGCGCTCGCCGTGGTGGTTCCCTCCGAGACACTCGCCGGCTTCCACCGCCCCCGCCTCTATGTTCAGGGCGGCACCAACCTCACAGACCGAAACCGCGAGGGCGAGGTGTTCGTCGAGGGCGGCCTTGGCGTCGACCTCTGGTTCGCCGAGCAGGACTAGAAGGTGGCGCGAGCGCCGGGTTCCATGTGACCCAAAGGGGCAACGCATACCAGCCCAGGGTGCAACCCTCGGAAAGCGCCTCATTCCATTTGCCCCAAAGGGGCAACGCATACCAGCCCAGGGTGCAACCCTAGGATAGCACCGGGTTCCATTTGCCCCAAAGGGGCAACGCATACCAGCCCAGGATGCAACCCAGGGGATGGGACGGTGGGCATACATCCGGGACAGGGGTGGCGCGGGTGGGTAATGCGACGGTCTGTGGCGTTTCGTTACAATGCGGAAATGTGCGTGGCCTGATTCCCAGGGCGTTGCCCTGGGCTGGTATGCGCTG